>NZ_JBIWAL010000012.1:0-120843 GCF_044760045.1 Pseudomonas sp. NPDC098747
CTCCGCTTGCTAAGTAGGTGGGCTAGGCGATGTGGCGCCAGTCGAGCCCTGAATCTTGATCGGCCAGTTGCAGCCAGTCCGGGTCGCACCCAAGGGTGTCGACAAAACATTGTCGGGCCAGCTGCGGCAAGTTGTTCTTGCTGCTCAGGTGAGCCAGGACCAGATGTTGCAGCCCCTGCCAGCCCAGCTCGGACACCAGGAATGCCGCCTGATGGTTGTTCAAATGTCCCAGCTCGCCGCCCACCCGTTGCTTGAGAAAGTACGGGTAGTGACCACGGGCCAGCATGTCACGGCAATGGTTGGATTCGATCATCAACGCATCGAGATCCCGATAACCCTCCAGCACCCGCTCGCAGTAGGAACCCAGGTCGGTCAGCAGGCCGAAGCGCCGCTGCTCGATGTCACTGAATACATACTGGGTCGGTTCCTGAGCATCATGGGCCACGGCAATGACCCCGATGTTCAGTGCACCGATCTGCAGTTGCTCGCCGCCGGCCAGAAAGCCTGCGGGTTCAATCGGTTTGCGCATCCCGCGCAGCGTGCCGCGGCTGAGGTAGACCGGCAGATTGTAGCGCCGAGACAGTAAACCCACGCCATGCACGTGGTCGGCATGTTCGTGGGTTACGAGTATCGCGCTCAGTTGCGCCGGGTTTACACCCAGGCGCAACAAGCGTTTTTCGGTTTCCCGCAGGGAAAAACCACAATCCACCAGCACATACGTATCAGCACTGGCGATCAGCGTGCCGTTCCCTTGGCTACCGCTGCCGAGAACGGCAAAACGCATGAGATCAGCCCAGATTGTCCTGAATCACGCTCAACACTTTGCGCGCCACTTCAGCCGGCGCAACGGTGTTGATGTTTTTCTCGACGGTGACCTGGATGTTCTCGCCAACCTTGCTCAGGCGAACCTGATAACGCTCGGCACGGGCTTCAACTTCTTCCTTGCTCGGCGCACTGCCGAACAGGCTGCTGAAGAAACCAGGCTTGTCGTCTTTCTTCTCGGCTTTTTCGGCCAGGTTGATGTAGTACAGGCCCAGGCTGCGGTTGATGTCTTCAACGCGCCATTCGCCTTGTTCCAGTGCGCGACCAACGCTCGACCATGCACGGTCCAGATCGTTACCGACGTTCAACACCGGGTTGCCGCTGCCGTCTTCGCTGAGGCTGACGCGGCTCGGGGTATCGAAATCACGCGAAGCCAGCATCGACACCGAACCACCCTTCTCGGAGATACGGCTCATGCTCGCGAGCATGTCGTCGACCAGAGCGGCGTCCAGGCCAGTGTTGACCGAGCGGTTGGTGAAGGCCACGTCGGCGGTGCTGCCGGCAGGACGCTCGGCGCTAACCACGTAGATTTCACTGGTGTTGCGCTGCACGCCCGGCTCGATCCGCACACGAACGCGGGTTTCGCTGTCGCTGGCGATACCGGCCGCGCTCAGGCGCTTGGCCATGGCGGCGGACAGTTCGTCGGAATGCTGCCAGGTGGTGGTGAATTCGCCGGTTTGCGGACGCTGTTCATCCAGACGGAAACCGTTGTCCTGGAAGAACTGCACAGCCACTGGCCAGACTTCGGCCGGTGGATGCTGGGCCACGACCCAGCGGGTATCGCCACTCTTCTGCAGCGAGTAGTCGCTGGCATCGGCGACGGCCGACAACGGCTGAGGACGCGGAACCACGTACTCGCCCTTGGCGGTGTCGTCAGCGACGTTGCGCGGGATTGGCAACAGCGGATCCAGACGCTTGGACGTGCTGACATCCGCTGGCAGTTGCATCGGTGCAGTCTGTTGCGCTTGCAGGTAATCGCTACCACGGTCGCGGAAATAACCTTCCGGCCCCCAGACCCATCCGCAGCCGCTGGTGCTGGAGATAATCAAGGCAAGTGCGGAAAGTCCGGCCATTCGCTTCATGCGTTGTACTTCCTCAATTAAACCAGGACGCTGCACTGGCGCAGGGCCGAGCGGAGCGTTTCATGACAAGGTGTGCTGAGCCAGGTAAGTGGCAGGCGGATGCCTTCGTGCATCAGGCCCATTTCAACCAAAGCCCACTTCACCGGAATCGGGTTGGCTTCGATGAACAGGTCTTTGTGCAGCGGCATCAGTTTTTCGTTGATGGCCCGTGCGGTCTCGGCGTCGCCCTTGAGCGCGGCCTCGCACAGATCAGCCATTTCGCGCGGAGCGATGTTGGCGGTAACCGAGATGTTGCCCTTGCCGCCCATCAGGATCAGCTCGACTGCGGTCGGATCATCGCCGGACAGCACGATGAAATCCTTGCTCACGCCATCGATGATCGCTTTTGCACGAACCAGGTCGCCGGTGGCTTCCTTGATGCCGATGATGTTCGGCACGGTGGACAGGCGAATCACGGTCTCGGCCTGCATGTCGCAAGACGTGCGGCCAGGAACGTTGTAGAGAATCTGTGGGATGTCGACCGATTCAGCGATGTGCTTGAAGTGCTGATACAAGCCTTCCTGAGTCGGCTTGTTGTAGTAAGGAACAACCAGCAGACAGGCATCGGCGCCGGCTTCTTTGGCGTTGCGGGTCAGCTCGACGGCTTCGCGAGTCGAGTTGGCGCCGGTGCCGGCGATGACCGGAATACGGCCTGCAACCTGTTTGACCACGGCTTTGATGACGGCGATGTGTTCTTCTACATCAAGGGTCGCCGACTCGCCGGTAGTACCGACCGCGACAATGGCATGGGTGCCGTTCTTGAGGTGGAAGTCCACGAGTTTGCTGAGGCTGTCCCAGTCAAGACGCCCTTGTGCATCCATGGGAGTGACCAGTGCCACCATACTGCCCGCAATCATGAAACCGCTCCTGCCGGAAAAAGAGAGCGGTAATGGTACTGGCGCCAAGATGCTTGCACAAGCAAAGTACTGCGCTGCCGCCATTCCCCTTGGCGTCGCTTTTCGCTACCCTTCAGACTTTGATCGGTACTGATCAGCTTGTACGCCGGGTTTCAGCCTCCCTTTTCGGCCTCCCAGGCCCCGTTTCAGCGTCACATCGACGCGCTCCCGTTACAGTGGAGCGAGCCGCGAGCGCTTGCCGGGGCTTTCTGAACGGACAGCCTTAATGGGCACACGGGCACTCTGCGGCGAACAACGCCCGTAAACCTACCGACCGCTCATCGCTTTAGGAATGCTGCATGTCCACCCCCACAGTTCGCGAACAATTCCTTGTCATCAGTGCCCTCGGCGCCAACCCCATGGAGCTGACTAACGTCCTGTGCCGCGCCAGCCATGAAAATCGCTGCGCCGTGGTCACTTCCCGCCTGACCCGCCACGGCGAGTGCAGTGCGCTGATTCTCGAGATCTCTGGCAGTTGGGACGCCCTCGCGCGTCTGGAAGGCAGCCTGTCAGGTCTGGCCAAGAAGCACGCCTTTACCGTCAACGTGGTGCGCAGCGCACCGCTGGAAAATCGTCCGCAGGCGCTGCCATACGTGGCTTACGTCAGCTCGGCGTATCGTCCGGACATCATCAATGAGCTGTGCCAGTTCTTCATGGATCACAACGTAGAACTGGAAAACCTGACGTGCGACACATATCAGGCACCACAGACCGGCGGCACAATGCTCAACGCCACATTCACCGTGACCCTGCCGGCCGGCACCCAGATCAGTTGGCTGCGTGACCAGTTCCTGGACTTCGCCGACGCGATGAACCTGGACGCGCTGATCGAACCTTGGCGCCCACAGAACCCAATGTAAGGAAGCTTTCATGGCCGTTGTCATCGACCAACCGGTTGCGGATTTCGAAGCACCTGCCACCAGTGGGCAAACCGTCAGCTTGTCTGCCCTGAAGGGCAAGCAAGTGGTGATCTACTTCTATCCGAAGGACAGCACCCCGGGCTGCACCACTGAAGGCCAGGGTTTTCGCGATCAGTACGCGGCGTTCAGGGCTGCCAACACAGAAATCTTCGGCATCTCCCGCGACAGCCTGAAGTCCCACGAGAACTTCAAGTGCAAGCAGGAGTTTCCTTTCGAGCTGATCAGCGACAAGGACGAAGCCGTCTGCCAGTTGTTCGACGTGATCAAGCTGAAGAAGCTGTACGGCAAGGAATACCTGGGCGTTGATCGCAGCACTTTCCTGATTGATAAGGATGGCGTGCTGCGTCAGGAATGGCGCGGCGTGAAAGTGCCGGGGCATGTGGATGCTGTTTTGGCTGCTGCTGAAGCGCTGAATAAAGCCTGATATTTCTGCGGCGCGTTCATTGGCGCCATCGCTGGCAAGCCAGCTCCCACAGATTTGTATGCACCTGGAACCCTGTGGGAGCTGGCTTGCCAGCGATGAGACCATAAGCCTCACACCAAAAATTGCATTTAAAGCAGCGGCGCCACCACCGGTTCCTTGCGTGGCCAGGCATCCAGCACTGCCTTGAACAGCGCAATCAGCAGCACCGGCACGGTCACCACTACCGCACCGACATACGGCACCACCACTGAAAAACCGACCAGCAACAGGTTTTTTTACGCTGTCGGCGTCAGGCTTTTTTCAACCAGTAACGGTAGACGCCCGCATCGTCTTCTTCGCGCAGCAGCGTATGACCGGCTAACTTGGCAAAGGTGCGAAAGTCGCGCTGGGAGCCCGCATCGGTGGCAATCACCTTGAGCACCGCGCCGCTTTGAAGCTTGTTGAGCTCCATTTTTGCCTTGAGCAACGGCAACGGGCAATTCAGGCCACTGGCGTCCAGTTCTGCGTCATGGGCTACAGCGTCAGTCATTGCGTCACTCCGGATCAGGTCAGTCGAGCGGCCTAGAATATCTGGTCGCAGGCCCGGTGTCCGGCTACAGTAAGGTCTTTGTCTTCTAAGGCTTTGTGCATGACTTTTCTGCGCCCTACCCTGCTGACGCTCGCTTGCCTGCTCGCCTCACCGGGCTTTGCCGACGATCTGCCGTCACTCGGCGACGCCAGTTCTGCCATTGTCTCGCCACAACAGGAATACCAGCTCGGTCGCGCCTGGTTGGCCATGTTGCGCAGCCAGGTTTCACAACTCAATGATCCGCAACTCAAAGACTACGTCGAATCCAGCGTGTACAAACTGGTGGAGACCAGCCAGGTCAGCGACCGACGTCTGGAGTTCATCCTGATCAACAGCCCGCAGCTCAACGCCTTCGCGGCACCGGGCGGCGTGGTCGGAGTCAACGGTGGCTTGTTCCTCAATGCACAGACCGAGGGCGAATACGCTTCGGTGCTGGCTCACGAACTGGCTCACCTGTCGCAGCGCCACTTTGCGCGCGGCGTCGAAGCTTCGCAGCGCATGCAGGTGCCAATGATGGCCGCGCTGCTGGCCGGTATCGTCATCGCAGCTGCCGGCGGCGGTGACGCTGGGATCGCGGCCATTGCTGGCACCCAGGCTGCAGCCATTCAGGCGCAACGAACCTTCTCCCGCCAGAACGAACAGGAAGCCGACCGCATCGGCATTCTCAATCTGGAAAAGGCCGGGTACGATCCGCGCTCGATGCCGACCATGTTCGAGCGTTTGATGCGCCAGTATCGCTTCGACGCCAAGCCACCGGAATTCCTCCTGACTCACCCGGTGACCGAATCGCGGATCGCCGACACCCGCAACCGTGCCGAACAGGCCAAGCCCGGCGGCATCGAAGACACCAAGCGCTATCAGTTGATACGCGCACGCGTGCAGTTGATCTACGAAGAAACACCTGGGCTGGGTGCCAAGCGTTTCCGTGCGCAACTGGACGAGAACCCGCAAAACGATGTGGCCCGCTATGGTCTGGCCATCGCACAGATCAAGGGCGGCCAGTTGAACGAGGCTCGGGAAAACCTCAAGCAGTTGCTGGCCAAGGCCCCGAACGAGATCATCTACAACCTCGCCCAGGTCGACCTGGACATCACCAACAATCGCCTGCCAGATGCCCAGTCGCGGGTTGAGCGAATGCTCACGCAATACCCCGGCAACTATCCGCTGAATCAGGTTCGCGTCGATCTTCTGCTCAAGCAGAACCGCGCGGCAGATGCCGAAAAAGCGCTGGAGGCATTGCTCAAGACTCGCCCGGACGATCCGGATGTCTGGTATCAGGTCGCCGAAACCCGTGGTTTGTCCGGCAACATCATCGGCCTGCACCAGGCTCGTGCCGAATACTTTGCACTGGTCGGCGATTATCGTCAGGCGATTCAGCAACTCGACTTCGCCAAGCGCAAGGCTGGCAGCAACTTCCCCCTGTCGTCGCGGATCGATGCCCGTCAGCGTGAGCTGATGGAGCAAGAGCGCATGGTCAAGGACATGATGGGCTAAGGCTTCCTCCCCATGTAAAAGCTTCAGGCATAAAAAAACCGCCTCATTCGAGGCGGTTTTTTATTTACCGCTCAATCCGGATTATTCAGCCAGCTTGAAGGTGATGAAGCTCGCACGACCTTGACGCAGAACGCGCATCGACACCGAACGGTTCTTCGGCAGCGCCTTGGCGATATCGGCGAACTCCTTGGTGGAGCCGATGGCCTGATTGTTCAGGTGAGTGATGACATCACCGGGTTGCAGACCGATCAGGGCAGCAGGACCGTCCTGCACTTCCTTGATGACCACGCCACCTTTGAGGTCGTAGGTTTTCTTCTGTTCAGCAGTCAGCTCGGCCACAGCAACGCCGAGGCGGTTGCTGCTGATTTCAGCGCCGGACTTCGACAGCGCATCCAGTTCTTTGTCTTCGTCCGGGATCGCTCCAACGGTCAGCTCGACGTTTTTGCGCTTACCTTCACGAATCACTTCCAGATTGGCTTTCGCGCCAGACTTCAGTGCGCCAACCAGATGCGGCAAATCGGCAGACATGACGATCGGTTGACCGTTCATGCTCAGAATTACGTCGCCCACTTGCAGACCGCCCTTCGCAGCCGGACCGTCATCCTGAATCTGCGCAACCAACGCACCGGCCGGTTTATCCAGACCGAACGATTCGGCCAGATCCTTGTTCACTTCCTGGATGACCACGCCCAGCCAACCGCGGCTGACCTTGCCACCGCTCTTCAACTGATTGGAAACATCCATCGCCACATCGATAGGGATCGCGAACGACACGCCCATGAAGCCGCCGGAACGGGTATAGATCTGCGAGTTGATCCCGACCACTTCACCGTTCAGGTTGAACAGCGGACCACCCGAGTTACCCGGGTTGATCGGCACGTCGGTCTGGATGAACGGCACGTAGTTCTCGTTCGGCAGGCTGCGGCCAACAGCGCTGACGATGCCCTGGGTAACGGTGTGGTCAAAGCCGAATGGCGAACCGATTGCGACCACCCACTGGCCAGCTTTCAAATCCTGGGACTTGCCGAGCTTGAGTACCGGCAGATCCTTGCCTTCGATTTTCAGCAGTGCCACGTCGGAACGCGGATCGGTGCCGACCAGTTTGGCTTTCATCTCGCTGCGATCAGCCAGACGGACGAGAATCTCATCAGCATCGGCAATCACGTGGTTATTGGTCAGGATGTAACCATCCGGGGAAATGATGAAACCCGAACCCAGCGACTGCGCTTCACGCTGACGATCGCCACGCGGCGAACGCTGCTGAGGCGGCATACCGCGTTCGAAGAACTCGCGCAGCATTGGCGGCAAGCCTTCAAGGTCGGGCATCTGCTGGTTCACTTTGCGATCCGGCAGTTTCTGCGTGGTACTGATGTTCACTACGGCAGGCGAAGCTTGTTCGACCAGTTGGGTGAAATCAGGCAGGTCGGCCGCTTGCGCAGCAGGGATCGCCTGACCGAGCACAAGCACGGTGGCGAAAATGGAGAGATAAGACTTCAAGCTAGGTATCGACATACAGCTCCCGTTACGACGAGCAGGGTTAAGCGATATGGAGCAAGGAACACCGGCAACCACTGGCCGGCATTTTTGTTCCGGGAACAACAAACAAGGCCAGAGCCGTGAGGCTCTGACCTATAAAAAACTTTTGGGGTATTTGCAAATGAAAATGCTCAGCAAACATTTCTACGTCTCGACGACGAAGTGGGAATGACTGAAATCAGCTCACTGCGTGTTGGTTGCAGAGACATCTGTATTGCGCATCGACAGCGCGATTCGTTCGGCGGTGCCAATCGGAATCTCGCCGACAACCGTCACCATCATCTCGCCTTCTGGCGTAGTCAGGCGTCGGGAAACCGCCACAGTTGGGCCCAATTGGGTCCGGGTGTCGGTAACGGTAGCGCCGTTCAAAGGCTCAAGAAAAACCGAAAAACGCGCCAGACCATCGTCGTACATCAGGCTATTAACCTGAGACTTTGTTTGCGTGTCTTTGTGCGACGAGCTGCTGGTCAGTTCGAAACCCGGCGGTAGCCAGTCCGAATGCCAGAGCTGATTGGTCTTTACGGCAGATGCCTTATTACTGTCGAGGTTAATAGGCTTGCAGTCGGCATTAGCCAGCAAGTCTTTGTCCGTCGGGACATCGTCAGTATCGAGGCTGGTGAATTGGAACCGTTCGAGCAGTTGCCCCTTGTCGTTCAACAGCAGCGACTTCAGTGGCAAACCGGTCTTCTTGTCCAAGTGCAATTCAAAACCGTAACGGTGCTGATCACGAGGCGTCAGCGATACGATCACTGCGTCACGACCAGCCACGCGCGACTTGCCAATGACGGCAAGGTCATACCAGTTTTTCAGCTTTTTGGGATCGAGAGGACGAGCGGCAGCGTTCGGAGAATCTCCCAATCCTGCTATCAGGGTGCCGCTGACGCATTGAGTATGCCCATCAATGCGCACGACTTCCTGTGCCGAACCGTCGAGCTGAAGTAAACGCTCGCGGACCTGACCATTCTGGACACGATGCCAGATGTTATGGGTAGAAAAACTACCGTTACGCTCGTAAACGAAAGTACCGTGAAAGCTTTGCTGCTGCTCGGCCTGGCCCAGACGGGTCAACCAGTCCTGGGCCTCGTCGGCGTGGGCTGGAACAACAAACCAGCCACTCAGCAGAAGCGAAAGTACAGGTATGGCGCGCATGATCCTCCTTAACGGTTTTCCAGGCTTGCTGCACGCGCATATGGCAGCGCGCTTTCAGTACCTTTGAGCGCAGCTTGCTGAGCATGCTGGCGCAGGTAGCCTGGCAAACGCTGATCATGCCAGCCTGGTTGACCTTGCAATACGCCGTTGGCCATAGGGCCAGTGGCTTCGGAACTCTCACTATAGCCTGCCAGAACAGCCGGACCTTTGACCTGTGGAGTGGCCAGGGTTGGCTGGTTGGATTGCTGCGCCAGTTCAACACCCGCAATTTCGTCCTGGTTGTACAGGCGAACACCGGCAAGAACGGCAACAGTCACCGAGGCTGCAACAGCCAGACGGCCAAGGTTGCGCCATGGGCTGCGAGATACTTTGGCCGGAGCCGTTTCGTCTTCCAGCGCAGCAGACACTGCCGCAGCGATATCCAGACGTGGCAGCAGCAGATCCTTGTGCATGGCTGCCCGAGCGATCTGGTAACGAGCCCAGGTCTCACGGGTTTCGACGTCGTCCAGTGCATTGATCACTCGACGCAATTCCAGTTCGTCCGCTTCGTTATCCATCACTGCGGACAGCGATTCCTGCAGGGCTTCACGACTCATGGCGTTCCTCTCTTGGCTGTCGCCGCTGTCTCAGTTTTCCTGCAACAACGGCTGCAGGGCTTTATCGATGGCCTCCCGGGCGCGGAAAATCCGAGAGCGCACGGTACCCACCGGACACTGCATGACACTCGCAATGTCTTCGTAACTCAGACCATCGAATTCACGTAAAGTTAAAGCCGTACGCAAATCCTCTGGCAGTTGCTGAATGGTTCGATGGACGGTGCCTTCGATCTCATCCCGTAACAGTGCTCGTTCTGGTGACTCGAGATCCTTGAGGCCGTGATCGCCATCGTAGAACTCTGCATCCTCAGAACTTACATCGCTATCCGGCGGCCGACGACCGCGTGAAACGAGGTAATTCTTTGCCGTGTTAATGGCAATACGGTACAGCCACGTATAAAACGCACTGTCGCCGCGAAAGTTTCCAAGTGCTCGATACGCCTTGATAAAGGCTTCCTGAGCCACGTCCTGGGCTTCATGGGTGTCGTGCACAAAACGCACGATCAACCCGAGAATTTTGTGCTGATATTTCAGCACCAGCAGATCGAAAGCTCGCTTGTCGCCACGTTGAACGCGCTCGACCAGCTGCTGATCCTCTTCCTGGGTTAGCATGAACACTCCTCGATAGGCCCGAAGGAGACTTGCATAACTAAACAACCAGACTTGCAAACATAGACTCGGGCTTTTCGCAAAAGTTCTCCCCCTCCAAGCAAGTTTCCTGCGGGCTCTGATTTGGCACGCACGAAAAACGCAGCGCGGTATAAACCGGCTGCGCGAATAATTTTGTCATCGGTTTCGCCGGCAGTAACCGCAGATTCCTCACTGAAACCGACACTGTCCCTTTTTCTGGCACCGCCTATTGATCTTGGGCCTTTGGCAAAAGTTCCAATTATTTATAGCCGTACCTGCTAGACATTGGGCAACTCTGAACGGAAAAAGACTGTTTCAGCGCCGATACAGTCGTCTTTTTCCAAAACCGGCGAAAAAAACTTCCGACGAAGCACCCGGATTTTTCCGTCACAGTAGTTTCACAATGCCATCTGGGCCCGGCTATTGTGCCGCCCCACCCCTCTATATACTAGTGGGCTGTGTGGCTGTCTTGACTCGCCGATCCAGGTGTCTTGCGCCAACCCCGACCCGGGTCGCTTTGAGCGGAATCCTGAAATGAGCCAACAGTTCCAACACGATGTTCTGGTCATTGGCAGCGGTGCTGCCGGTTTGAGTCTTGCGCTGACCCTGCCGGGTCATTTGCGCATTGCCGTATTGAGCAAGGGCGATCTCGCCAACGGCTCGACTTTCTGGGCCCAGGGCGGTGTCGCTGCCGTGCTGGATGACACCGATACTGTCGAATCCCACGTCGATGACACCTTGAATGCCGGCGGCGGCCTGTGCCATGAAGACGCCGTACGCTTCACCGTCGAGCACAGCCGCGAAGCCATCCAATGGCTGATCGACCAAGGCGTACCGTTCACCCGCGACGAACAGTCCGGCACTGAAGACGGCGGTTTCGAATTCCACCTGACCCGCGAAGGCGGCCACAGCCACCGGCGCATCATCCATGCGGCTGATGCCACCGGCGCTGCGATCTTCAAAACATTGCTTGCCCAGGCCAAAAAACGCTCGAACATCGAACTGCTGGAACAGCGGGTCGCCGTCGATCTGATTACCGAACGACGTTTGGGTATGGAGGGCGATCGCTGCCTCGGTGCTTATGTGCTCAACCGTGCCACCGGCGAAGTCGACACCTACGGCGCGCGTTTCGTCATTCTGGCCTCAGGCGGCGCGGCCAAGGTCTACCTCTATACCAGCAATCCCGACGGCGCCTGCGGTGATGGCATCGCCATGGCCTGGCGCTCGGGGTGCCGGGTGGCAAACCTTGAGTTCAACCAGTTTCACCCTACCTGCCTGTATCATCCGCAGGCTAAGAGTTTCCTGATCACTGAAGCGCTGCGTGGTGAAGGCGCCCATTTGAAGCTGCCGAACGGCGAACGCTTCATGTATCGCTTCGATAAGCGCGCCGAACTGGCACCGCGTGACATCGTCGCCCGGGCGATCGACCATGAAATGAAGCGCCTGGGCGTCGACTGCGTCTATCTCGACATCAGCCACAAACCCGAAGCCTTCATTAAAAGCCACTTCCCGACTGTTTATGAGCGCTGCCTCGGCTTTGGCATCGACATCACCAAACAACCGATTCCGGTCGTACCCGCCGCGCACTACACTTGCGGTGGCGTGATGGTCGATCAAAATGGCCGCACCGATGTGCCGGGTTTGTACGCCATCGGCGAAACGAGCTTCACCGGCCTGCACGGTGCCAACCGCATGGCCAGCAACTCACTGCTGGAATGTTTCGTCTACGCCCGCTCTGCTGCGGCAGACATTTTGGCGCAACTTGATGACGTTGCAGCACCAAGCGCCCTGCCCGTCTGGGACGCCAGCCAAGTGACCGACTCTGATGAAGACGTGATCATCGCGCACAACTGGGATGAACTGCGGCGATTCATGTGGGACTACGTTGGCATCGTGCGGACCAACAAGCGCCTGCAACGGGCTCAACATCGTGTGCGCCTGCTGCTGGACGAAATCGACGAGTTTTACAGCAATTATAAAGTCAGCCGCGATTTGATCGAGCTGCGAAATCTCGCTCAAGTGGCGGAACTGATGATCTGCTCAGCCATGGAACGCAAGGAAAGTCGCGGCCTGCATTACACCCTCGACTACCCGGACCTGCTGCCCGAAGCGCTCGACACTATTCTGGTGCCACCCACCTACATCGGCTGAACTTGAGCCGCACTCGCAGACGTCGATGCAAATCCGCCGCCTGCGAGTCGCGCGGTACGCAGATCGATCTGACCCGCCACTCACCGCGCAGGCGGAAGCGCAGTACCACGATCAGCGGCAGCGCCAGGCTGTCCGGTCGTAGCTGCACCGCTCGCCAGCCATCCGCCTGATTCCACAATTGCCAACCGTCGCCGTCTCGACGCAATCCGCGTATTGCCTTGGGATGACTGAGCAAAATCTGCCGGGGCAACACGCAAATTCCGTGAAGCAGGCAGCCGAAAGCCCCGAGCAAACTTGCCCATAAAGGAATGGAAAGCACAAACAAGGTGCCCAGAGCGAATGCCTGGGCCAACAGATACGCCGCCAGCAACTGCCGTGAGGCATGCCAGCGGCATTCGAACGTATTACTTGGGCTGAACACGGTCCAGGATCATGCGAACCATGCGTTGCAGCTCCGGATCTTCAGACTCGTCGCGCTCCATGAACCAGCCGAACATGTCCTGATCCTCGCACGTCAGCAGGCGCACATAGAGATCGCGATCCACCTTGTTCAGGGTCGCGTAAACCTCCTTCGAGAATGGCACCAGCAACACGTCAAGCTCAAGCATGCCGCGACGGCTGTGCCAAAAGAGGCGATTCAGTTCAACTTGTTCGACCATGGAGCCCTCCTCAAATTTGGCGGCAAGTATACAGCCCCTAAGCGGGTCGCACAGTCGGCTTTGGTCGGGCATCACCGATCCTTTATCAACTACCCATTTCAACAACGCGCCCTTATGATGTGCCTCAGTCTATTTACCCTGCGATGACCCATGGCCGATTCTGCTTTTTTCTGCACCCTGTCTCATGAAGGCGTTCTCGCGGTTCGCGGCGCGGATGCCGGCAAATTCCTGCAAGGCCAGTTGACCTGCAATATCAATTACCTGAGCGACACCACGTCCAGCCTCGGTGCGCGCTGCACGCAAAAAGGCCGGATGCAGTCGAGTTTCCGCATTCTGCTTGAAGGTGACGGCGTGGTGCTGGCGATGGCCAGCGAGTTGCTCGAACCGCAACTGGCGGACCTGAAAAAGTACGCGGTGTTCTCCAAGTCGAAACTGACCGACGAGAGCGCCGCCTGGGTGCGCTTTGGTCTGGCGCAGTGCGATGCAGCCCTAACCAGCCTCGGCCTGGATTTGCCAGCCGAGACTGACAGCGTGGTACGCAGCGAAGGCCTGATCGCGATTCGCGTCTCGCCCGGCCGCGCCGAACTCTGGGTGCCGGCCGATCAGGCTGAAACCATTAAAGCCAAGCTGTCCGCCGCCCTGCCTGAAGGCGAGCTGAACTCATGGCTGCTCGGCCAGATCCGCGCCGGTATTGGTCAGGTCATGCCGACCACCCGCGAGCTGTTCATCCCGCAAATGCTCAATCTGCAAGCCGTCGGCGGCGTGAGTTTCAAGAAAGGTTGCTACACCGGCCAGGAAATCGTCGCGCGTATGCAGTACCTGGGCAAACTCAAGCGCCGTCTGTATCGCTTGAGCCTGGACGCCACGCAATTGCCGGAACCTGGCACGCCGTTGTTTGCGCCGAGCCACAACAGTTCTATCGGCGAAGTCGTACTGGCTGCCAACGCCGGGCAAAACATTGAACTCCTGGCAGTGTTGCAGGCCGAAGCTGCAGAAGCGGGCGATCTGCACCTGGGCACCCTTGAAGGGCCTGCGCTGCATCTGCTCGATTTGCCCTACGAACTGGATCGCGACCGCGAAATCCAGCGCTGATCGCAGCATTTGTTGCAACACCCTAGAGAGCCTAAATGAACGAACTGGCGGATAAGATCCAACAGGATTTGGTTGAGGCCATCGATAAAGATGACCTGGTTCTGCCAACACTGCCGGAAGTAGCCTTGCAAATTCGCAAGGCTGCTGAAGATCCGGAAATCAGCGTCAGCGAGCTGAGCAAAGTCATCGGCCGTGACACGGCACTGTCGGCGCGCTTGATCAAAGTGGTCAACAGCCCTCTGTTGCGCGCGGCGCAGGAGGTCACCGACCTGCATACCGCCATCACCCGACTGGGCATCAATTACAGCAGTAACCTGGCGATCGGCCTGGTGATGGAGCAGATTTTCCACGCCAGTTCCGAGGTGGTGGAACAGAAAATGCGCGAAGTCTGGCGCAAAAGTCTGGAAATCGCCGGGGCCAGTTATGCGCTGTGTCGTCGTTACACCCAGCTCAAACCGGATCAGGCGGCGTTGGGTGGATTGGTGCATCAGATCGGCGTGCTGCCGATTCTGACGTACGCCGAAGACCACTATGAACTGCTCTCGGATTCGGTCAGCCTCAACCACGTGATCGACCAGCTTCATCCGTTGCTGGGCGACAAACTATTGCGTGTCTGGGATTTCCCGGAACGATTGGTGAAATTGCCTGGGCTGTATCAGGATTTCAAACGCGACTCGGCGCAAATCGATTACGTCGATCTGGTGCAGGTGGCGAGCCTCTATTGCCACAAGGGAAGCGACCATCCGTTTGCGCGGATTGATCCGCTGAGTGTTCCGGCGTTCAGGAAGCTTGGGATAGATCCGGAGAACAAGGCGCTGTGTGCTGATCTGGAAGAATCGCGCTCGATGTTTTACTGAGTCGAGACCGTGGCGAGCCCTTCGCGAGCAAGCTCGCTCCCACAGGAAAATGCATTCATCTGTGGAAGCAGATGTGCTTTCAAATTGAAATGCATTCCAATGTGGGAGCGAGCTTGCTCGCGAAGAGGCCAGCCGAAACGCCGCACCCTCACCCAGCAATAAAACTCACCCGCACCTTCAACCCCGCCTGCTCACCATCATGCAGCGTGATCTGCGCCAGATGCGCCCGGCAGATCTCGCCGACAATCGCCAGACCCAACCCCGATCCCGCCACCTGTTGATTACGCCGGTAGAACCGCTCGAACACCCGATCCCGCTCTTCCAGCGGAATCCCCGGCCCGTCGTCCTCAACCTCAAGCACCGCCGGCGTCAGCACGCGCAAAATCACATTGCCGCCCGGTGGCGTATGCGCCAAGGCGTTGTCCACCAGATTGCTCAGCAACTCATTCAGCAGCGTCGGCTCACCGCGTAGCCACACCGGTTCATCGGCCTCCAGCGCCAGCGCCACCCCACGTTTGTGCGCGAGCGGCGCCATGGCCATGCCCAATTCGCGAGCCAACTGACTCAGGTCCAGCAACTGTGCACCGCCCTCGGCAATCGCTCGAGCGCCATTTTCGACACGCGCCAGCGACAGCAATTGATTGGCCAAGTGGGTCAGGCGATCGGTGCCTTGCGCGGAAGATTCCAATGTCGTGCGCCAGACCTGCGGATCATTTGAACGCAGACCCAATTCAAGCCGCGCCTTCAACGCCGCCAACGGTGTGCGCAACTCATGCGCCGCATCGGCGATGAACTGCGCCTGGCGCTCGAACTGGCCACGCAGGCGCTCGGTGAAATGATTGAGTCCGCGCACCAGCGGCCAGAGTTCATGTTGCACTTCCACCAATGGCAATGGCCGCAAGTCATCGGGCTGGCGTTCCTCGACCGCAGTACGCAGGCGCTCCAGCGGACGCAATGCGGCGCTGACGGCAAACCACACCAACAGCAAAGCGCCAATCGCCAACATGCCCAATCGCAACAACGTGTCGGCGGCCAGACTGCGCGCCATGCTGACCCGAGCTTCATCGGTTTCGGCGACACGGATTTCCGCCATGCCATTCATGTTCGGCTCGCTCACCGCTTTGAGCAGGCTGACCACGCGCACATTCTGCCCCTTGTAAGTGGCATTGTAGAAACGCGCCAGCGCCGGATAGCTGTCAGTTCTTGGCGTACCGGGCGGTGGCCCGGGGAGATTTTCGTAGCCGGAGATCAGCTTTTGATGGATGTCGTTGACCTGGTAATAAATGCGTCCAGCGCTGTCGTAAGCGAAGGTGTCGAGGGCTACATAAGGCACGTCGGCACTGAGGCTGCCATCACGTTGCGACAGGCCGGCAGCAATGGTTCGCGCCGAAGCCAGCAACGTGCGGTCATACGCCGTGTCGGCCGCCTCGCGTCCATTCCAGTAAGCGCTCAAGCCGCTGGCGAGCATCAACACCACCAGCAACAGCGCAAGGTTCCACAGCAACCGCCAGCGCAGGCTGCTGGGCTTATGCATCGCGGCTTTCCAGCAGATAACCGAGGCCACGGAACGTCACGATTGCCACCGGTTGGCCGTCGAGTTTCTTGCGCAGGCGGTGCACATAGATTTCGATGGCGTCGGGGCTGGCCTCTTCGTCCAGACCGAACACTTGCGCGGCCAGTTGCTCCTTGCTCATGACTCGCCCCGGCCGGGCAATCAGCGCTTCGAGCACGGCTTGTTCGCGGGACGTCAGCGTGAGCAAATCCTCACCGAGGGAGAAGCGTCGCGTGTCGAGGTCATAGACCAGCACGCCGCAACGCTGCTGGCGTTCACCGCCCAGCACACTGCGCCGCAACAGCGCTTTGACCCGGGCTTCCAGTTCGGTCAGTTCGAACGGCTTGGCGAGGTAATCGTCGGCGCCGAGATTGAGGCCATGCACGCGATCTTTCACATCGCTGCGCGCCGTCAGCATCAGCACCGGCAGGTTTTTCCCGCGAGCCCGCAGACGCGCCAACACTTCAAATCCGTCCATGCGCGGCAGGCCGACATCGAGGATCGCCACGGCGTATTCCTCACTGCCAAGCGCCAGATCGGCAGCCACGCCATCGTGCAACACGTCCACGGTCAGACCGGTGCTCTTGAGCGCCTGAGCGACGCTTTCGGCCAGTTGCAGATGGTCTTCGACGAGCAGAACACGCATGGATTTTTACCTCGTTCAGGGATGGCCGACGCCACTCTTTGCCGCGGAGTTTACAGCCGCAACCGCCACTGTGAAGCCCGAAAACCGTGAAAGCCTGCTGAAAGGTTAGCGAAAGGTTAGGCGGTTAGAGTCGGGTTACGGACAGTTTCGACTGCCGTCGCTGCTGCCACACAGCGTAACGAAAAACGCCACGAAGCGTTTTCGATAAATAAGAACAATAATCGGAGTACACCCGCATGCCGTCCATGCAGACCAAGGCTCTTACGCCTGTTCGCCTTTCCCGTCTCAGCTATACCGCCCTCGCCAGTGCCGCCGCCCTCGCGGGTTTTTCGCCGTTGAGTTTTGCCGACTTCATTGAAGACAGCAGCGCCACCTTCGAAACCCGCAACATGTACTTCAACCGCGACTTTCGCGATGGCACCAGCGCCCAGCAATCCAAACGCGATGAATGGGCCCAGGGCTTCATGCTCAATCTGCAATCGGGTTACACCGACGGCACCGTGGGGTTCGGTGTCGATGCGTTGGGCATGCTTGGGGTAAAACTTGATTCGAGTCCGGACCGCACCGGCACCGGCCTGTTGCCGACCCACGACGACGGGCGCGCTGCGGACGAATACTCGAAACTCGGCCTGACAGGAAAAGTGAAAATCTCCGCCACGGAGCTAAAAATCGGCAGCCTGATTCCCGAACTGCCGATCCTCAAGCCCAACGACGGACGCATCCTGCCGCAGACGTTTGAAGGCGGTTTGCTGACCTCCAAAGAGATCAAGAATCTGACCTTAACCGGTGGGCGTCTGGAGAAAGCCAAGGATCGCGACAGCACCGATTTCGAGGACATCGCACTTAACAACAAGAACAGCCGTTTCGCCGGTACCGTTGCCGGCAAGCACTTCGATTTTGGCGGCGTGGACTACAAGTTCACCGACAAGATCACCGGCAGCTACCACTTCGCGCAACTCGATGAAGTCTACAACCAGCACTTCTTCGGCCTCGTTGCCTCACGCCCGATGGGCCCCGGCACATTCGCCACCGACCTGCGTTTTGCCGTCAGTGACGATCAAGGTGCAGCCCGTGGCGGCGAGATCGACAACCGCTCGCTCAACGGTCTGGTCAGCTATGCCTTGAGCGGCCACAAATTCAGCGCCGGCTATCAGCACATGTCTGGCGACAGCGCTTTCCCTTATGTCGATGGCAGCGACCCGTATCTGGTCAACTTCGTACAGATCAACGACTTCGCCGGCGCCGAAGAACGCTCGTGGCAAGCGCGCTACGACTTTGACTTCGCCAAACTTGGCATTCCCGGCCTGAGCTTCATGAGCCGTTACTTGAGCGGTGACAACATCAAGCTCAAAAGCGGCGAAGAAGGCAAAGAGTGGGAGCGCAATACCGAGATCAAATATGTAGTACAAAGCGGCGCCTTGAAGGACGTCGCTGTGCGCCTGCGTAATGCCACTTACCGCTCCAATTACTCCGCTCGCGATGCCGATGAAGTGCGTCTGCTGGTGAGCTATAGCGTTGCCCTTTGGTGATTGATTGAAACGCCTGAGCGCTGTGATCAAAAGATCAAAAGATCGCAGTCTCGGCAACTCCTGCATAAAGCCTTAAAACAAGAAAACCGTGGAGAATCGAATGAACCTGTCACTGCGTAAAGTTGCACTCGCCGCCAGTTGCGTGCTGTTCGCTGGCCAACTCATGGCCGAACCGAAGCGTCCGGAATGTATCGCTCCGGCGTCGCCCGGCGGTGGTTTCGACCTGACCTGCAAACTGGTGCAGAGCGCGCTGGTCAACGAAAAACTGCTGTCCAAACCGATGCGCGTGACCTACATGCCCGGCGGTGTTGGCGCGGTGGCTTACAACGCAGTGGTCGCGCAGCGGCCAGCCGATGCCGGCACGCTGGTGGCGTGGTCGAGCGGTTCGTTGCTGAACCTGGCGCAAGGCAAGTTCGGTCGCTTCGATGAGACCAACGTGCGCTGGCTCGCGGCAGTCGGCACCAGCTACGGCGCCATCGCGGTGAAGAGCGATTCGCCCTACAAGACCCTCGACGATCTCGTTCAAGCATTGAAGAAAGATCCCGGCTCCGTGGTCATCGGTTCCGGCGGCACCGTCGGCAGTCAGGACTGGATGCAAACCGCACTGATCGCCAAGGCTGCCGGCATCAACCCGCGCGAACTGCGTTACGTCGCCCTCGAAGGTGGCGGCGAGATCGCCACCGCGCTGCTCGGTGGCCACATCCAGGTCGGCAGTACCGACATCTCCGACTCCATGCCGCACATCCAGAGCGGTGACATGCGCCTGCTCGCGGTGTTCGCTGACAAGCGTCTGGACGAGCCAGAAATGAAAGACATCCCGACCGCTCGCGAACAAGGCTACGACATCGTCTGGCCAGTGGTTCGCGGTTTCTACCTGGGGCCAAAAGTCAGCGATGAAGACTATGCCTGGTGGAAGGATTCGTTCGACAAACTGCTGGCCTCTCCCGAGTTCGCCAAGCTGCGCGATCAGCGTGAACTGTTTCCGTTTGCCCTCACCGGCCCGGAACTGGACACCTACGTGAAGAAGCAGGTTGCGGACTACAAAGTGCTGGCCAAAGAGTTCGGCCTGATTCAGTGATCGCCTCTGTCTAGCGGCCGCGGCCCCCGTTCGCGGGGCTGCGGCACAGGAGTTTCCCATGCTCTTACAACGCATTTTCGCTTCGGTGCTATTGCTGGCCTGTATCGGCCTGGCACTGATGGCGTGGCCGTACCAAGCGGCTTTTTCCTACGAACCGGTGGGCCCGCGCGCCTTCCCTCTGCTGATGCTCAGCCTGATGGGCGCAGCGCTGCTGTACATGGTGTTCCGCCCGGCGCCGATCATACACACAGAAGACGAGCCACCACTGGATCGCCAAACCCTGACCAAGATCAGCATCTGTGTCTTGCTGCTGCTGGTGTTCGCCGGCCTCTTCGAACCGCTGGGCTTCATTCTCAGTAGCATGCTGATCGGCATTCCGATGGCGCGTCTGTATGGCGGTCGCTGGATGCCGAGCATCGTGGTGACCACCCTGATGGCCATCGGTCTTTACCTGCTGTTCGACCGTGTGATGGACGTTCCGCTGCCCCTCGGCCTGCTCAACGTTCTGGAGAACTGATATGGATACTCTTGGCTATTTGGGTCAGGGTTTCGGCGTCGCGCTGAGCCCGTACAACCTGGTGACCGCGCTGTGCGGCACGCTGATCGGCACCGTCGTCGGCCTGCTGCCGGGCCTGGGCCCGATCAACGGCGTGGCGCTGCTGATCCCGATCGCATTCGCCCTCGGCCTGCCACCGGAATCGGCATTGATTCTGCTGGCAGCGGTGTATCTGGGCTGCGAATACGGCGGCCGGATCAGCTCGATCCTGCTGAACATTCCGGGCGAAGCCTCCACCGTAATGACCACCCTCGACGGCTACCCGATGGCCCGCAAAGGCATGGCCGGTGTGGCGCTGTCGTTGTCGGCGTGGAGTTCATTCATCGGCGCCTTCATCGCCACTTGCGGCATGGTGTTGTTCGCCCCGCTGCTGGCGAAATGGGCGATCGCTTTTGGCCCGGCGGAATACTTCGTGCTGATGGTGTTTGCGATTGTCTGCCTCGGCGGCATGGCGGGTGATCGACCACTGAAGACGTTTATTGCGGCGTTGATCGGTTTGTTCCTGTCGACTGTCGGCATCGATGCCAACAGCGGCGTGTACCGCTTCACCGGCGACAACATTCACCTGACCGACGGCATTCAATTCGTCGTACTGGTGCTGGGCCTGTTCTCGATCAGCGAAATCCTTTTGCTGCTGGAGAAAACCCATCGCGGCCAGGAAGCCGTGAAAGCCACCGGCCGCATGATGTTCAACTTCAAGGAAGCCGCGTCGGTGTTCACCGTGAACATCCGGTGTGGCCTGCTCGGTTTCATCATGGGCGTATTGCCGGGTGCCGGCGCGACACTGGCCAGTGCCGTGGCCTACATGACCGAAAAACGCATCGCCGGTGCCAGCGGCAAATTCGGTGAAGGTGACGCCCGTGGCCTCGCTGCCCCGGAAACCGCCATCGGTGCTTCGGCCTGTGGCGCACTGGTGCCGATGTTGACGCTGGGCGTTCCGGGTTCGGGCACCACGGCGGTGATGATCGGCGCGCTGTCGCTGTACAACATCACCCCGGGGCCGCTGTTGTTCCAGCAACAACCGGACATCGTCTGGGGCCTGATCGCTTCGTTGTTCATCGCCAACATCATGCTGGTGATCCTCAACATTCCAATGATCCGCATCTTCACCCGCATCCTTGCCGTGCCGAACTGGGCACTGGTGCCGGTCATCGCGATCATCACCGGCATCGGCGTCTATGCGGTACACGCGACCACTTTCGATCTGTTCCTGATGGTCGGCATCGGCATCTTCGGTTACATCCTGCGCAAGCTCGACTTCCCGTTGTCGCCGGTCCTGCTGGGTTTCATCCTCGGTGGTCTGATGGAGCAGAACCTGCGCCGCGCGCTGTCGATCTCCAACGGTGCGCTGGAAATCCTCTGGTCGAGCCCGATCACCTTCGGTGTCTGGGTGCTGACCGCCATCATGTTGCTGGTGCCGCTGCTGCGCATCTGGCGCAAACGTTCGGTTGCCCGGCGCACTGTTGCCGATGTTTGATCGGCTTTCGCTAAAGTCCTGGTGGGGAACCCCGCTGGTCGGTCTGCTGGGCGGTTACCTCGCCAGCCAGATCGGCTGGCCGCTGCCGTGGATGGTCGGCTCGTTGCTGGCGATCATCCTCGTGCGCTGCCTGACCCCGTGGCAACTGACGGAAATCCCTGGCGGGCGTAAATGCGGCCAGTGGATCGTCGGCATCGGCATTGGCCTGCACTTCACCCCGGTGGTGATGGAGCAGGTGCTGAGCCATTTCGGTTTGATCTTCTTCGGCGCGCTGGTCACCAGTCTGTCGGCGGTCGTGGGCGTGTGGTTAATGCGCCGCACCGGTGAGGATCGCGCTACAGCGTTTTTCTCCAGCATGCCCGGTGGTTCTGGTGAGATGGTCAACCTTGGCGCACGTAACGGCGCGATGCTCAGCCATGTTGCGGCGGGGCAAAGCTTGCGGGTGCTGGTGGTGGTTTTGTGTGTGCCGGCGGCGTTCAAATACCTGCTCGGCGACGGCACGCCGATCTCCCATGCCGGCAGCGTCGATTGGCGCTGGCTGGCGATTCTGTTTCCGGCGGGCGCCCTGCTCGCCTGGCTCTGGCAGCGTCTGCGCCAACCCAATCCATGGCTGTTCGGGCCGTTGCTGGTGAGTGCGGCGGTGAGCATCGGTTGGGATCTGCACATCGGCTTGCCCGATGGCGGCAGTCAGATTGGCCAATGGTTGATCGGCAGCGGATTGGGTTGTCACTTCAACCGGCAGTTTTTCAGGCGTGCACCGTCATTCATGGGCCGCACGTTGATCGGCACGGCGCTGACCATGTTGATCGCGACCCTGGCGGCGTTGGGATTGAGCGCGTTGACCCATCTGGATCTGCGCTCGCTGACGTTGGGCATGATGCCAGGCGGTATCGCCGAGATGAGCCTGACGGCGGAAACCCTGCAACTGTCGGTGCCGCTGGTGACGGCGATGCAGGTGATGCGGCTGTTGTTCGTGCTGTTTCTGGCGGAGCCATTGTTCAAGTACTGGAATCGCAATCCTGAGTAAGTCTGAAAAACCGAGGCGACCTCTTCGCGAGCAAGCTCGCTCCCACAGGGTTTTTGGGGTGTACACATAACTTGTGTCACACATAAAAACCTGTGGGAGCGAGCTTGCTCGCGAAGGGGCCCGCCCAGGCGATAAATTAAACCGGCGGTAAACGCCACTCTATCGGTGTCTCACCGTTCTGCTCCAGGAACTTGTTGGTCCGGCCGAAGTGCCCGCACCCCAAAAAGCCACGATAAGCCGACAGCGGCGATGGATGCACCGACGTCAGCACCAAGTGCTTGGTCGCATCGATCAGCTTCTGCTTGCTCTGCGCATGGGCGCCCCACAGCATGAACACCAGATGCGGCTGCCGCTCGCTGACCAGTTCAATGATCCGATCAGTGAAAAACTGCCAGCCCTTGTCCTTGTGCGCATTGGCGGTGGCGCGCTCCACTGTCATGGTGGTGTTGAGCATCAACACGCCCTGATCCGCCCAACTCTGCAAATAGCCATGGCTGGGGATGTCGATGTTCAGGTCGCGTTTCAGCTCTTTATAGATGTTGACCAGCGACGGCGGCGCCGGCACGCCCGGTTGCACCGAGAAGCACAAGCCGTGGGCCTGACCCGGGCCGTGATACGGGTCCTGGCCAAGGATCACCACTTTCACTTTATCCAGCGGTGTCGAGTTCAGCGCATTGAAAATCAGCGGCCGTGGCGGGTAGATTTCCTTGCCGGCCGCCTGCTCCTGCTGCAGAAAATTGCGCAACTCTGCCATGTAAGGCTGGTCGAATTCAGCACGCAGTGCCTCCTTCCAGCTCGGTTCGAGTTTGATACGGTCGTCAGCAGTCATGGTCACACCCGGCAAAACAATGGGGCGAACCCTAGGAAAGCCGAACACGCTTGTCAATTGATCTGACGCAGATCCGGCACTTTCCCACGCAACGATCATACTGATCGTTCAATTTCCCGATCGAGGTCACGATGAATCTGCACTTCGAAGAACTCTGCGGCACCGACGGCGCCCGCATCGGTATCGCCAGCCTGGATGCTGAAAAATCACTCAACGCGCTGTCCCTGCCGATGATCAACGCTCTGAGCGACAAACTGGACGCCTGGGCCAAAGATCCGCAAATCGTCTGCGTACTGTTACGCGGCAACGGCGCCAAAGCCTTCTGCGCTGGCGGCGAGGTACGCAGCCTGGTGGAAGCCTGTCGCGCGCACCCCGGCGAAGTCCCGTCGTTGGCAGCACAGTTTTTTGCCGCTGAATACCGATTGGATTACAGCCTGCACACCTACCCGAAACCACTGATCTGCTGGGGCCACGGTTATGTGCTGGGCGGCGGCATGGGTTTGTTGCAAGGCGCCAGTACGCGGATCGTCACGCCGAGCAGCCGTCTGGCGATGCCGGAGATCAGCATTGGGTTGTATCCGGATGTCGGTGCCAGTTGGTTTCTGGCACGGTTGCCGGGCAAGCTCGGTCTGTTCCTCGGATTGACCGGCGCGCACATGAATGGCCGTGACGCGATCGATCTCGATCTAGCCGACCGTTTTCTGCTCGACGAGCAACAACCGGATCTGATCGAAGGCCTGCTGCAACTCAACTGGCAGGAACAGACCGACATGCAACTCAACAGCTTGCTCAAGGCCTTGCAGCAGGAAGCCGCGGCGCAAATGCCCAAGGCGCAGTGGCTGCCACGTCGTCAGCAGATCGACGAATTGCTCGACGTCAGCGACGTGACATGCGCCTGGAAAGCCATCAGCCTGCAACGCGACAGCAGCGATCCGCTCATCGCCCGAGCGGCGAAAACCCTCAGCGAAGGCTCGCCGCTGACCGCGCACCTGGTTTGGGAACAGATCATCCGCGCACGGCATATGTCGCTGGCTGAAGTCTTTCAGATGGAATACACCGTGAGCCTCAATTGCTGTCGGCATCCGGAGTTCAGCGAAGGGGTTCGGGCGCGCTTGATCGATAAGGATCAAAAGCCGCACTGGCATTGGCCGGACATCAACAGCGTACCGGATGCGGTGGTTGAGGCGCACTTTCACAAGGTGTGGGAAGGTCGGCATCCTTTGGCGGATCTGACGGCTTACTGACTAAATCGCAGGCACAAAAAAGCGGCGCATCATGCGCCGCTTTTGTTGGCGGGTCAGTTACCAGCGATTGCCACGTCCGTTGTGATCGCGTCGACCGCTGTGGCGGTCGTAGTTGCCGCGACCGCGATGGTCGTTGTCCCAACCGCCGCGACGGTGGCCTTCCCAGCGTCCGCGATCATTGCCGTGCCAGCGACGGCTTTCGTAGTAACGCGGGGCCGGTTGATAGTAGCGCGGCGCCGACTGGTAATAACGCGGTTGCTGATAGTAACGCGGCGCTGGCTGGTAATAGCGCGGGGCCGAGTAGTACGTGCCGCCAGTGTTGTAGTACGCCGGTGCGGGTGATGTGTAGACCTCAGACCTGTAATAAGTGTCCGCGTACGAATACGGGACACAACCGGTGACGGAAAACATCAACGCTGCAAGCAGAAGAATTCGTCGATACATGGCGGCCTCCTGGACCGCGGGTAGCCAGACCAGCGACGCTGGCAGGCATCAGTCTTTTATTCGGGGACTGACGAAAGATCAGACAGCGTTTTCGGATTCTGGTGCGTTCTCGCAACAAGTTGAAACAAGTGATTAATAAACGCCGAACTGGAACTTCGGCGCCACCGCCCTGCAACGCGATGACACCTTGCACAGTCTCCCGTCGCGGGCCGATCATGCGATGTACCCAGCCAAACAAACCGGCCGCAATCGCACCTGCGTGGAAATGCCCTACTCGACTTATGCCTGACTCTAACGTTAAACCCGACCTCTGCCCGGCCTGCGGCGCCCGCAACGACTGCAGCCTGGCTGACCCGCGCACCGCCGACCGGGCGTGCTGGTGCTACGGCGTGAGCATCGACCCGGCAGTGCTCCAAGCCTTGCCGCCAGCACTGCGCGACAAATCCTGCCTGTGCCCGCGATGCGCGCAGGTCGAGGCGCAACTGCAAGCGGCCTGTCGGCCGATCCCGTAAGATGCGCGCCCCTTGATTCGTTGAAACCTGAACATGCGCGTCGACCGCTTCCTCAGCAACCTGCCCCGCTACAACCGTCAGCAGGTTCGCCTGTTGCTGGTGGAAAAGCGCGTGCGCGTTGACGGAAAAATCGTCAGTGACCCGCACAGTGAAGTCCTGGAATTCAGCCGCGTCGAAGTCGATGAAGAAGTGCTGCAACTCGGCAAACCGAAGCGCTACTTCATGCTGCACAAACCACCCGGTTGCGTCAGCGCCACCCGCGATCCGCAACATCCGACCGTGCTCGACCTGATCAATGAACCGGACAAGGAAGAGCTGCACATCGCCGGGCGCCTGGACTTCAACACAACCGGCCTGATGCTGATCACCAACGACGGCGCCTGGTCGCGGCGTCTGACCCAGCCGCAAACCAAACTGCCAAAGATCTATTACGTCGAGACCGAAGAGGAAATCGGCGCGCAATATGCGAGTAAGTTTGCCGAAGGCATCTACTTCGCCTTCGAAGATCTGACCACCCAGCCGGCGCAACTGGAACGGCTCAGTCCGAGGTCGGCACGCCTGAGCATCGTCGAGGGCCGCTACCATCAGGTGAAGCGCATGTTTGGCTACTTCAACAACAAAGTGCTGCGTCTGCACCGCGAATCCATGGGCCCGCTGCTGCTCGATAGCGCGCTAAAACCGGGCGAGTACCGCGCTTTGCGCACCGAAGAGATTCATTTGTTCTAAGCCTGTGACCGCTCAGCAGAAGTTGTCGAACAATTTACCAATCGCACTTGCGCGATCCCGCTCCCCCTGCTTGAATCAGGACGTCGGCCGGAATGTGACCGATGAGTCACACCATACCTCTAAGAAACTTTTTGTCGGTCGTCAGCCCTCAGGGCTGCGCCTCAACCGGCAGACTGCCCGCCAATAACAATACCCGTCGACCGCAGTCATGGATCGACATGGGCCAAGCAAATTCCAGGCGTATGCCTACCTGTCACAAAGTTCGTGCAATGTCTATTTGCGCGCATACCCGCTTGCTTGCCAGGAGTCTTATGACATGAGGCCAGAAATCGCTGTGCTGGATATACAGGGTCAGTATCGGGTTTACACGGAGTTCTATCGCGCAGACGCCGCAGAAAAGACCATCATTCTGGTCAACGGCTCGATGGCCACGACTGCGTCGTTTGCACAGACTGTGAAAAACCTGCATCCGCAATTCAACGTGGTCTGCTACGACCAGCCCTACGCGGGCCGGTCAAAAGCCCACAACCGTCACGAGAAGCATCTGACAAAGGACGTTGAGGGGCAAATTCTGCTGGAGTTGATCGACCACTTTGCCGCCGAGCACGTGCTGTCGTTCTCTTGGGGCGGTGCCGCGGCTCTGGTTGCCCTCGCGAACCAGCCACGTCGCATCGAAAAAGCAGTGATCAGTTCGTTCTCGCCTGTAATCAACGCGCACATGCTTGATTACCTGGAGCGCGGCGTCGATTACCTCGGCCAACGTGACGGTGATCGGGTCGGGCACTTGGTCAACAGCACCATCGGCAAACACCTGCCGTCACTGTTCAAACGCTTCAACTATCGCCACGTCAGCAGCCTGGCCGAGCACGAATACGGGCAAATGCACTTCCACATCAGCGACGTGCTGCACAGCGATCGTCAGTGCTATTTAAACGCGGCGAAGAAAATCAACGTGCCGGTGCTGTTTGTGAACGGTGAATGGGACGAATACACCGCCGCCGAGGATGCACGCCTGTTCGGCAACCACGTGGCGCAGAGCACCTTCACCACCGTGCAAGCCACCGGGCACTTTCTCGACATGGAGCATAAGGCTGCGTGCCGGGATAGCCAGAATGCCTTGCTCAGCTTTTTGAAACCGGCACCGCAGGCGAGCCGAACTCGCTACTCGTTTGTTCAGGATCAACATGCATTGGCCATTTGAAAGAGCGTCATCGCGAGCAAGGCTGCGGGGTCAAGAGTTTTGTTTACTGGTCCCACAGTGTTTGCTCGCGATTGACCGATTTCACCGCTGTAAAGGCATACGCACAAAAGAAAAACTTCAATTCCGTTGCCGAGTCTGGTACAAAGTCAGCCGCTCTGAGCGGGTATAGTTTAGTGGCAAAACGAAAGCTTCCCAAGCTTTAGTTGAGGGTTCGATTCCCTCTACCCGCTCCATCTTCAAGCCCTGTACTGGGTGGGTTCCAACCTCAACCGCCACTCCCCAACCCCATCTATTGATCACAAAAACCGCTCCTTGTGATTAATTTGCCGTACCCCTCAGAATTTACAGAAACCCACAATTCCTGTGACCAAAGGAAAGCACTCTGCTGGAAGCCATTCGGCATGCGGGTGCAACTCAGTCGTAATGCTTGGCGTTTTAGTGGCGTAGGCGCTTCGGAAGATCGTCAGATCGCAGATGACACCTGCGAGCATTACCCAGGCATGTCCATCCCAAGTGGCTTCTAAGGGCTCTCCCTCATAGGTCGCTCCTGGAATGTTCCCTCGGCATTCCGATGCATACTGGTGTTGCCGCTGACCGAAATCTGACCCAGTAAAGGCTGTTTTGCCGACTGAAAACTAACCCTGGTGTTCAACTGCTTCTGCTCACTTTTCGAGCAGGAGAACACAAGGTGATCAGCATGGAAATGTTGGGGAAAATCCGGCGGATGTACTTCAGCGACAAGCTCTCGCTGCACCAGATAGCCAAGCGTACCGGGCTGTCGAGAAACACCATCCGAAAATGGGTCAGAGCGCCCGAAGCCACTCAACCGGCGTACCAGCAGTGCGCGACCTTCAACAAACTCAGCCCCTTCCATGACACGCTGGAACAGGCGCTGAAAGCCGATTCGTTCCGGGCAAAGCAGCGATTCGTCGAGACGATTGCAGGCACAACTATCACGGATTTTTAGGGCGCTACAACGCCTCGATTTCGCGCTCTTCAAATAAGATTGCGCCAGGAGCGCAATGCCGCACATTGCCTGGTAGCGCTGTTTGTTCTTTGCCTGACTCTTGCAATGCCAGCCCAGACCAACGCCTGGCTGTCCGGCGTATCTGTTGATGGTAAAGGCTAAGAAAACATAGCCAGTTTCACGTAAAATTCATGTTAAGGTCGACGCTCTAGATGAGCTTAAGTTTTGCATGGCAACTGGATGGATATGCGTGTGTTACAAGGAGGTAAGCAAAAATGAAAGAACAGACCAGCGTTTACCATTTGGAGGCATTTGGAGGGTTAGACCTGCTCCAGGCTCGGTATTACAAACAGAATTTTTCTCGGCATGCCCATGAGACTTTTTGTATTGGTGTTATTGAGGAAGGGGCGCAGCGCTTCTATCGTACGGGGGGGGATCACGTTGCACCTAAAGGAGACATCATTCTAGTAAATGCGGATGATGTTCATACCGGATCGTCCGGAATGGACAGCGGTTGGTCATATAGAGCTATTTATCCTCACCCCAATCTGTTGTGTTCATTATCACGTGACTTTAGCAAGCCAGAGGGGAGCATTCCATGGTTTCCCGATGCTGTCATTCATGACCCAGGATTAGCCACGCAGCTTCTGATGGTTTTCAACTTACTGACGCAAGAAGGCAATGGACTACTTAAGGAAACACTACTACTTTCTTCGCTGGCCTGGCTTACCATGCGACATGGGAAAACCAAAACAATAGGAAATGATTTCCAGCGTGCCGAAACAAACATGGTCATGCTGAAAGATTTTATGGACAGTTACCCAGAGCGTGATGTTTCTTTGATGCAACTGGCGGATATGGCTAAATTAAGTCCTTGGCATTTTTTGAGGCAATTCAAAAAAACTGTTGGGATAACACCTCATGCGTATTTGGTTCAGGCTCGCCTTAGAAAATCGAAGAAACTTTTGCTGCAAGGGATATCTATTTCAAATGTGGCAACGCTTTGTGGCTTTTCCGATCAAAGCCATTTCCATCGTCATTTTAAGAATGCGATGGGCTTTACTCCTGGGGAATATGCGCATTCTGCACGTAAATCATAGGATTTCACTTTCTAGTTTCCTGGGTGCTACAGCGAAAAATACTGATCTTCCACGTGCTTAATGAGTCGATCATCCAGATGGTATCCACCGAAGGCAGATACCATTTTTAGCGCAGGGATTTAATCGCTGAGAGCTAGTACTAGCATCGTATCGCTAGGCGGGCGAAATTTTTCGTGCAAGACCTGGTCAAAAAAACCGTAAATCCACATGAGCAGAACTTCCCATAAGTCTCCTAGTTTAGGCGGTACTCCAAATGGTCTACATCTACCTTTGCTGATGCACTGATCATCTCAAACACATAATTCAGACAATTATGCAGACCCCAGATATCGATATAGTCATATTTATCTTCTCGGAGTAGCTTCTGTGCACTTGCCTCCCTCAATGCAGCGTAGTCAAACCACTGGCGCACACTGCCGTGTCGGTGATGCCAGTCATGGCATACTAATGATCCTTGAACCACAAGCATTCTGACGGGCAGATGATAAAACAAGTGGGCAACAATCCATGTAAACCACTGAGGAGTTTTAGTTATCGTAAAGCTCGATGGGCAGGGAGCGCCACAAAAACGGCCGTGGCAATTTTTTATGTGGCTATCACGTACGGTTTCGTCTTTTCCTCTCAATAACCATACATGCTCAGTAAGTAGATGAAGCAAAGAAGCTGCCTGGTAGATAAGAACCAGTGGTACGACCACTAGCAGACAGAAAACCCCCACCCCATAGAACCACACAATACTCGCCAAAATACCTATCCATAGTATCGACATTGCAAAACGATACAGTGGTACGCCAATCAGGTTTGATTTTATACGGCCGTACAGGAAAGACAGATGAAAAAAAGGGCTAAACAATTTAACAAACAAGTTTAAATACAGAGCTGGCTTAGATTTTCCCGGCACAAAACCTAATTTGTAGATTGCCGCAAGATCCTTGTCTTCAATAGTGGAGAATTTCTTTCCATGATGCTCATAGACATGAAATTGCCGGTAGGATGCATAGGGCTGCACAATGAACAAAGTCGATAATATTTCACAAACTATCTTATTCAAAATCTGAGATCTATAAAGATGCCCATGAACGCCATGATGAATAATTGTCGCTACTACATATCTTGCGCCGGAAGCGGAAAGCAGCGCTCCCACGATGTAGATCAATATATTCCAATAGTTATTTGATAAGCCTGGCAATGACAGTATTATCAATATAGAGCCACCGACCACCCAGCTCAGTGCCCAGCAGATCATTTCTGTCGAGTTTGAGCGCCAAAGCGTTTTTCTTCCGGCAATTTCCCTCCCTGTCAACCAAGTCCATATTCCCTGAAAAGGTAATACACTGTAAGTGTTACGTATACCCGCTGACTCTTCGTAATCGCTTATGACGCCTTTCATTACCACTCCAGTTAAAGGATATAACACAGCACATAGAATAAGATCAGACTGCAAATAACCGAGAGAACCATGTTGCGCACATAAATAGCCATGATGACGCTTATAATGCTTCCTAACAAATAGGGGTTACCAACTGCTGAGCGCAGCACACCATGCTCTAAAAAAATAATGGGACCGCAAATGGCTGTTAACAAACAGGGTGCTGAGTATTCGAGGGCCTCGCTTAAAACTCTTGGAATTTTTAAAGGAACTCCTGGCTCAAGGAAAACATACCGATTAAAAAAAACCACTGCCGCCAAGGTCAGTAGTAACAACCAAGTCATACGTTTCTCCTATTTACTCTGGCGACCATCACTGAAACAAACATTCCGGAGATGCCTGCAATAACAATGGCGCCCTCTACATTGAGCCAAGACAACATCATGGACATAAAGAGTGAGTAAACCACTCCACACAATACGCTGGATTTTTTTATCATCGGGACGACGATAGTGATAAAGGTGGCTACAATTGAAAAGTCTAAATGATACTTGTCTAAATCAGGCACTGATGAGGCCGCCAAAATACCTAAAAAGCTGAACAAGTTCCAAGACAAGTAAAATGTTAGTCCGGCACCTATTAAATAACCGGGCGTAAGCGGTTTTTTCTCTTTATTTGCGCTGCTAAGTGCAAACAATTCGTCAGTAAGGAGAAAGCCAATAGAGATGCGATGGCGCGCACTCATTTCAGCAACATGCTCGCGCAACGTCAGCCCATATAGAAAGTGTTGTGCAGTTATAAAGAAAACTGACACGGCTACTGTAAAAAAACTTGCCCCTGACATGACTAGGCTAAGACTGACTAGCTGGGCTGCGCCAGCAAAAACGATGGCGGACATGCCTATACTTTGCCCTATCGTTAAACCTGACTGTACTGCCATGGATCCCGCTAAAATACCCCACGGAAGAACAGAAAGGCACAGCGGCAGCATATTCAATACACCCGTAAAAAATCCATGCCAGTTGCCAGGATGATGCTTACTGGATGTGTTTGATTCATCGGCGGCGAGCTGTTCCATTTTAGATGTTCATCACAGTCTTATTGGTGGTGATGAATATTAGTGATTCGCTATCTGCAAGGTATTGCATGAAATTGCTGATGAAACAGAAGGTTGTATCAACAAGTAATGCGCTGGCATTTACTTCTGACGTGTTACGGCGCCTTGTACTCAGCGGGACGTCAAAGAGCGTGCCGTATTCGGGGGGGGAACAATATCAGGAGTCATTGGATAAAATTGCTGTTTAGTCGATTGCGGTAGGAATGATAGTACCTGCCCACCGCACAGATCCGTACGCACGGATCTACCGTATACACATACGGTTCCTGCCTCGGGTACGTGATGCGAAACTAAGTGTGCGCCATCGAAATGATTTACGCAGAATGCCTGCGCTTGTGCGGCATCCAGACGTCAGACACTCAATAGAATGGCTGCTTTCCCCACTAAACGCTTTGATCGAAAAGAGGGTCTACGGGTGCCCATGCAAAGTCTCGCAGCCTTCACCGGAGCGGATTTCAGATCCCCAGAATCATTGGACTACGTCAATTTCTTGCGTGCGACTCACAAGTGCACCAACGACGTACGAGAGAAAGCTCTCGCGTTTGAGCGAGTCGTCTTCAATATCGCGTTCAACAACCGAGACGACCATCCCAAGAGCTTTGCTTACATCATGGACGTGATGGGCGAAGCTTTGGAAATTGAACGAGAGCACCTGCTTGACCTTGCACAGGAAGCAGAGGTCGGGGCCGAAGCGGCCGCGCAAATCATTGAGAGATTCTGCAAAGTAACCAGCCGTCTTTCAGACCTGGCCGAGCGGTTGTATCCGGGCGTGATCACCACAGAGACTCTGCACCCCCTTCAAAACCGCATCGACCATAACATCGAACTGCTTGGTTGAATCGCTCAAGCAGTACTCACCTTGCACCCGACCCGCTAACATTGACCCATCGACCACCACCCTCCCCCTGCGCGGCCATCGACGAATACGCGTCATCACTTTCGAGGGAACCCAATGCGGCCAGATTGCCTCTGACGACCTAACTCAAAAGAGCACTTGCACCATGACTCAAAACATTTACGACGATCCCGAATTCTTCCAGGGTTACAGCCAAATGAACCGCTCCATCGGCGGCCTCGATGCCGCACCGGAGTGGTTAGCACTTAAGGCCTTGCTGCCCTCTATGCACGGATTGAACGTGGTGGATCTGGGCTGCGGCTATGGCTGGTTCAGCCGCTGGGCCAGTGAGCACGGCGCGACCAACGTGCTGGGCCTGGACGTCTCGGAGAAAATGCTGCAGCGCGCGCAAGAAACTACTTCGGCGGCGAACATCCGCTACGAACGCGCCGACCTGGAACAACTCGACTTGCCCGCTTGCAGTTTCGACCTGGCCTACAGCTCCCTGGCGTTGCACTACATCAAGGATCTGCCGGGACTGTTTGCCCACCTCTATGCAGCGCTGAAACCGGGTTCGCATTTTGTGTTTTCCATCGAACATCCGATCTTCATGGCGCCGCGCAATCCTGGTTGGCTGATCGACAGTGAAGGTCGCAAGCGCTGGCCGTTAGACAGTTATCAAATGGAGGGTGAACGGGTGACGAATTGGCTGGCAGAAGGCGTGATCAAGCAGCACCGCACGGTCGGCACCTTGCTCAACTCGCTGATCGCTGCCGGTTTCACCATTCGCCACGTCAACGAATGGGGACCAAGTGATGCAGAAGTGGCAGCGCAACCGGCGCTGGCTGAAGAGCGGGAGCGGCCGATGATGATGTTGGTGGCAGTGCAGCGCTGAGTTCAAACCCTTCAACCCAAGTTCGCCGGTTTAGGGCGATAATGAGCGAGCGAATCAAACGCCCGCACTTCATCAGATTACAGATTATCCGGCGCGCGCCCAGGCGTTGCGCCGAGGCCGCACCTCATCACTCAAGGAAGCAAGATGCAGATCACCCAGGGACAACGGCTACCACTGTCAAACATTCTTCAGGGGCAATCACTCACACTCGCGATACAGATTCAGTCCAGCGACGTCATCGATTTCGTCTGCTTCGGCGTCGATGTGCAAGGCAAACTTTCCGATGATCGCTACATGGTCTTTTTCAATCAGCCGACCACGCCGTGCTCCAGCGTAAAAATCGAAGATCAGGGCCGTTTTCAAATCAACCTTGCGCAGTTGCCCGTGTCGATTGACCGTTTGGTGTTCACGGCCTCCATCGATGGCGCCGGGGCGATGAGTGCAATCGGTGCCAGTCAGTTCACCGTGTCCAATCCGGCCGGCGAGGCTGTCGCCCAGTGTTCGTTCTCCGGGGCAACCTTCAGCGCCGAGAAAGCCATCATGGTTGCCGAGCTGTATCGCAAGAACGGTGAGTGGCGCCTGCTCTCGAACCTGCAAGGTTATGCACAAGGCCTGGATGCGCTGGTGAATCACTTCGGCGGCGAAGTCGCTGAAAGCCCTGCGCCCGCCCCACCCCCCGCAAAAATCTCTCTCGAAAAAAAGATCGCAGCGGCCGCGCCGCACCTCGTCAGCCTGGCCAAGAAAGCACAGATCAGTCTGGAAAAAGCCAATCTCACCGAAACCAAAGCGCGCGTGGTGCTGGTGCTCGATGCTTCCGGTTCGATGAACCATCAATACGCCAAAGGCCGGGTGCAGGAAGTCGTCGACCGGCTGCTGCCGCTGGCGGTGTCGTTCGATGAGGACGGCGAACTCGATTGCTGGGCGTTTGGCGCCAAGCCTTTACGCCTCTCGCCGGTGACGCTGAGCAACCACAAGGGATTCATCGACAACGACAGTCGTGGCTGGCGTAACTGGGAGCTCGGCAGCCGAATCAACGATGAGCCCAAGGTCATCGAAAAGGTTCTGCAGCAATTTCAGCTGACCGATGACGGTACGCCGATGTACGTCCTGTTCATCAGTGACGGGGGCGTGTCTGAAAGCCGCAAGATCACCCGCCTGATGGTCGACGCCGCCAGTCTGCCGATCTTTTGGCAATTCGTCGGGCTCGGCGGCAATGGCTACGGAATTCTCGAGAAGCTCGATACCCTGCCAGGGCGCGTGGTCGACAACTGCGGCTTCTTCGCCCTGGATGATCTGCACGACATCAGCGAGGAACAGCTCTACGACCTGTTAATGGCCGAGTTTCCAATCTGGCTCAAGGATGCCAAGGCCAAGGGCATTATTCGCTGACAACAACCCGCGAATCCCGCGCATGGCATTGCGCCTGCGCAGGATCGCTTTTCAGTCCAGATCAGACCTCTGCGTCCAAGTCCTTTTTAATGTGTGCTAAATCCATGCGCCAGACTAGGCACTTGGCATCTGGATGAAGCTTGAACCATCCCATTTGTACTGCTCGGTGCTCTCAACGCTCGGGCAGCAATTGGCGTCTTCAGGGCCAACCGAAAGCACTTTCAACGCCAGTTTTTTTGAATCCACTACCTGTACGTTCTGCACGCCCGAACCTACGACGATTGCGCCGCGATAGTTCCAGCCCTTCGTGTCAGCATAGAACGTGGCGAGGGACTGGAAGTAGCTGTTACTGCCCCCTTGACCTTCGATGGTGTAAAGCACGATCGCGTCGTTTACACCGTCGTCATTGAGGTCTGCGAAAACCACCTTGCGACCTTCTTTGAATTCATCGCCGCCGTCCTTTGCCAACTCCTCGGCAATCATTCGGTCTACAGCGCCGTCGAGTGCTGCAACTGGCACATCATCAATTGCAGCGGCGGGTGCGGCGGATGCTGACGGGGCAGGTGTTTGAGGTGCAGCGGGCGCAACTTCCTTACCGAGCAAAATGGCTGCTGTAGGTGACATGGGCGCTGTCGATTCAGCACGAACCTGAGCACGGATTTTTTCCAACACAACCGACCTGAGTTGCTGCATGTCGGAGATGTTGAAGAGTTGATTTCGCGTGTCGCCGAACGGCTGTGCTTCACCGAGGAAAAAGCGTGCGAAGAAACCTGGGCGCTTGCTTTCCTGTTGTTTGATCAGGCCATCAATCACCTCGTCGGCAGCGGTGGCAAAGCGGTCGTAGCCGTCCTGGCCAACGGCTTTGATCAGCGTGTCTTTCTCACGATCGACATTGCTGCGAGCCAACTCGAGCATGATGATGTTGGTATCGACCAGTTTGCTTTCACATTCATTCGTGTAATTGCCCATACACGCCATCCGGTATTCCTCAACGGCATTATTGGCCTGGAAATCGTTATAGGCGCCACAGCCCGACAACGTTGCCAAAACACACACTACCCACGCGCTACGAAACATTCCCTTCTCCCTCTCCATTTTTTGCTTTCAGATGCCGCCACTGTTTGAACGACAGGCAAGAAAAAGCCCCCTCGCGGGGGCTTTTTTAACCCTTTCGGGTTAGCCGATGCTCACACCGTGTGATTCAGCCAGAGGCTTCAAGCCGCCAGCGAAACCCTGGCCGATAGCCTTGAACTTGAACTCTTCACCGCTGCGGTACAGCTCACCGAAAATCATTGCAGTTTCGGTGGAAGCGTCTTCGCTCAGGTCATAGCGGGCCAGCTCTTTGCCGTCAGCCTTGTTCATTACACGGATGTAGGCATTCGACACCTGGCCGAAGCTTTGCTTACGGGCGTCGGCGTCGTGGATGGTTACCGAGAAAACCAGCTTCTTCACAGCGGCAGCCAGACCGTTGAGTTTGACGGTGACTTGCTCATCATCACCTTCGCCCGCGCCCGAGCGGTTGTCGCCCATGTGTTCTACCGAACCATCGGCAGAAGTTTTGTTGTTGTAGAAAATGAAACTGTTGTCGTCGATCACTTTGCCGTTTTCACCGACGATGAAAATCGAAGCATCCAGGTCGAATTCGGTGCCGTCGGTGACACGCGGATCCCAACCCAGGCCCACGATCACTTCGGACAGGCCCGGAGCTTCTTTGGACAGAGAAACGTTGCCACCTTTGGACAGACTTACAGCCATGTTCACATTCCTTTTTTTGGGGGTTGGTTAAAAGTTCATGCCGTAGTTGTTCGCCAGGGCGCGCAGGCCACCGGTGTAACCCTGACCAACGGCGCGGAATTTCCACTCGCCGTTGTTGCGATAAAGCTCAGCGAACACCATCGCCGTTTCGGTCGAGGCGTCTTCAGCCAGGTCGTAGCGGACCACTTCTGCACTGGTCATGTCATTGACGACGCGGATGAAAGAGCCACCCACTTGACCAAAGCTCTGCTTGCGCGATTCAGCGTCATGGATGGTGACGATGAAGACAACCTTGTCCACGTCAGCCGGGATACGACTCAGATCGACTTTGATCACTTCATCGTCGCCGTCGCCGGCACCGGTGCGGTTGTCGCCAGCGTGCTCAACCGAGCCATCCAGACTTTTCAGCTGGTTGTAGAAAATGAAGTCAGCTTCGCTGCGTACCTTGCCGTTCGCACCCAGCAGAAGAGCGCTCGCGTCCAGGTCAAACTCTGCGCCGTCAGTTGCACGCGGATCCCAGCCCAGGCCAACCAGAATCTTGCTCAGGCTCGGATCGGTTTTGGTCAGGGAGAGGTTTGCACCCTTTTGAAGAGTCAGTGCCATGGGTATTACTCCTTGTAGTGAAGACGTTTACTCATTGGTTTTCAGGCTGCGCTTCTTCCTTCGCGGGGAAGACCAGACTTGCGACGACGCCAATGGCCAAGACAACCATCACGATCAGCAAACTGGTGTTTGCATCGATGGTGTAGCCGTGATGGAACAGGTGATCCGTTGCATTCAAGCCCAGCTTGACCGCAATGAAGAACAGCAATGCGATAACCGATTTTTCCAGGTGGACCAGATAGCGTTTCAGTGCTTCAAGTACGAAGTACATGGTCCGCAGGCCGAGAATGGCGAAGAGCATGGCCGAGTAAACGATCAGCGGCTCGCGGCTCACAGCGATTACCGCTGGAACGGAATCGAAGGCGAAGAGGATGTCGGACACTTCAGCCACCACCAGACACAGGAACAATGGTGTGGCGAAAAGAGTGCCCTTCGCCGCCAGAGTCATGCCTTGGTTCTCAGGCTTCTTGAGTTCCACTTCCAGTTGCTTGCGGGACACAAAGAAGTTGTGGCCATACAACTTTGGCCATACCGGGAAGAGCTTCTGCGCAAAGCGATAAGCCATGTGCTTGGAGTAGTCTTCCTCTTCTTCATCATCACCGCCACTGCGCAGCATCATGATGGCAGTCCAGGCAACGATCACCGCGAATACGACCTCGACCCATGGGCCGAAAGCCAACAGACCCGTACCGATAGCAACGAAGATCCCACGGAACACGATCGCGCCAATGATGCCCCAGTACAGCACCCGGTGACGCATGCCATCAGGCACTTTGAACCAGGCGAAAATGGCCATGAACACGAAAAGGTTGTCGACGCTGAGCACTTTTTCCAGCGCATAACCGGTGACGAACAGAGTCGCGACATCCGGCCCGTGCTGAACATACAAAAAGCCTGCAAACGCCAGCGAGATCGCAATCCAGAAAATCGACCAGATCGAGGCTTTAGCCAGAGAAATGGGCTTGTCGCCACGGTGGGTAACCATGTCGAGCAGCAGCGCTCCCAGCGCGATCCCGACGAAGACCGCCATGGTCAACGGGGGGAATCCTATTTGACTGTCCAAGGTACCGCTCCTTAAAGTTCGAAATCAGCCGGATTCAAACCCAGCTCAATGCAAATCAGACGGCAAGCCGCTTTTTCTTTGTCGTCGAAGTTGCCATCCGAAGCGCCGATGGCGCAGGCGACGCGAACCAGCAAGCGGCCAGCACCGGCATCGTTCTTGATCTTGCCGATGGTTTTCAGCGCTTCTGCTTGACCGATCTGAAAGTCGAACTCGAACTTTTCGCAGTGCCCGTTGAAGGATTTGATGACGTCGGCCATGTTGAAAACCTTCAATTCCGACGAGTTATTGATAAACCCGGCCATTTTGGTTTTCTCGGCGGAGGAGATCTCACCGTCTGCAGCGGCGACCACTGCGCATGCTGCTGTTGTGGCCTCCATAAACTTCTGGTTTTTGAACTTGCTGACCTCAGTGGTCAGTTTGTCTCTTGCCGATGCAGCGTTTTCTTTAAGCCATGCAAGCATTTTGAGGTCCTCTCAGAGGGCGGGGCACAAGCCCCGCCAAAGTAACTATTTCGAGCCGGCGCGCCAGTTCATGCCCCAGCCGTAGGCTTTGTCCACCGCCGCGTGCCCGCGGTGGAAATCCACCCGCCGGGAAACCTTGACGGCGCCGTTAACGTTTTCGAGCATCGCAATGGCGCACATGCCATCGCGTCCACCCTCTTCGTTGAGGCGAACCTCGATTTCCGGCTGGTTCGGGATGTAGATGGTCACGACACCATCGGTCTCCCGCCAGTTCGGAGCACCTTCGTAAATGAACGCGAAGATCAGGATGCGGCGTACTTCAGCCCACTTGGCGCCATTGATGTGCAGCCATTCGCCACCGGCAACGGAGCCGGTACGGTCGTCCCCCATCAGTTGGATGTAAGGCTCTTGATTCAAGCCGCCGAAGCAGTTACCAAGGGCTTGTACGACGCCCTTCTCACCGTCCTGCAACTCGTAAAGGCAACCCACGTCCAGGTCGATCGAGCTGCTGCTTTTGAAAAAGCCGCCGGAGCTGCGTTTGTTCCAGTTCAGGTTGACCTTGATCTCACCGAAGCCGGCCGCAGTCTTCTCCAGACTGATCGAGCTGCGCGTTTTGTCGAGGGTGACCTTGCTCAGGCTGATCGAAGACTTCGGCGCCGCCGGTGCAGGAGCTGGGGCTGGGGCCGGTGTCGGCGCAGCTGCCGGGGCAGCGACATCAACCCCGAAATGCCGGGCCAACGGTTCAAGCCCACCGTTGAATCCCTGCCCAACGCAACGGAATTTCCACTCGCCCTGGCGACGATAAAACTCGCCCAGGATCAGTGCGGTTTCCTTCATGCCACTGGTCGGAATCTGCGCTTCAATGCCACCGGACACCACCACTGACAGCTGCGAAACGCGCTCGAAACTGGCTTTGTTTTCGTGGATCGTGGCGGTCAGAGCGACCTTTTCCACGGCAGGTTCAAGTCGGCTCAGATCAACCGTGAACACCGCGCGACCTGCCGAGGAGTCGGACAGGGTAACCGCCCCGCCCAACACACTCGGTTGACCGTAGAAGCACATATCACCATCGCCGCGAACCTTTGCCGTGGTTCCCAGAACGAAGGCCGAGACATCAATGTCAGCGCCAGGAATCGGCGAATAGTTGATATCGATGCGTAGTGGACCGCTGGCAACTGGCGCGTTGCCGCCCGGTGCAAGGGTCGCCATTAGCGCAACGCCTGAACGGCCAGGTTCACCAGATCATCCGCAGTGCGGCCATTGGTGGTCTCGCCGATAGCGGTGAACTTCCAGCCATCGCTTTCGCGGGACAGGCTGGCCATCACGATGCCGGTGTGAGCCCCGCGCTCGGAGAGATTGAAGCGTGCCAGTTCGTTCTTGTTACCGGCATTGACGATGCGGCAGTAGGCATTTTCAACTTTTTCAAAATTCTGTCCGGTGAAGCTGTTCACCGTGAACACCAGATGTTGAACAACCGCCGGCAGACGCTGCAGATCAACGTGGATGGTTTCGTCATCACCACCGCCTTCACCGGTGCGGTTGTCGCCGGAGTGCTGGATCGAACCGTCCTGAGATTTCAGTTGGCGGAACCAGACCAGGTCGACAGGCTGCAGGCTGCCGTCGAGCAGGATGCAAGAAGCATCCAGGTCTATTTCACCGCCACTGCCCATCAGCTTGCCCAGAAAACCGGCCTTTACCGGGTCCCAACCCAAGCCGAGGCTGACGCTGGACAATGCAGTGCCGGCGGTTTTTTCCAGGGAAATAGACTGTTTTTTGCTCAGGGTAAGTGCCATCGTTACGCTCCTTGTTGGTCATCGGTATTCATGTGACGATCGGAAGTCGACGCCACATGTGGGTCGGCCTGCGCAGCGCGCACGCCCGGGTTTCTTCCATTGGTTATCCGTAGACGTCCACGACGCCATACAGGATGAAAATGCCGCCAGTGAGGTTCTTCAGCGGCCGCAAGCAACTCATGATCGCCGCGGGTATCGCCCCAGGCCTTGACCCGGAACTGCTGCAAAACCCCATAGACCGCCTCCAGCCTCATGACTTTGTTCGCGCATCGGCAGTTGTCCCCGGTGATGTGCCCAGTCAAAACGCCGTCCACCACCTCGAGTTCAGTACCGATCAACTTGACGCCCAGACGCTCAGCGAAGGGCTGCAATACCAGCGCCGGTGAAGCGGAACACAGCGTTACGACTGCGCCGGAGTTGATTTCGGCCTCGATCGCCAGCAGGCCTGACGGACGCATCAATCGCGGCCAGACCAGCGCGCAATAACTCGCGGCTTGCTGTTGCAGCCACTCAAGTTTCACACCAGTCAAAAACGTACGGATCAACTGCGCCTTGAGCTCGTCACGGTTCATCCGCCGGACAACGAATCGCAGGCTGGGCAACGCCAGTCGGAGCAGGAGCCGATTAAACTCGCGCGTGCCGAAGGCAAACTTCAAAAACGGCACGAAACTGTCGTGCCGGGTCAGCGTGCCGTCGAAGTCGAACACTGCAAGGACCGGCCTTTGCTGCTCGGTTGAATTGTCGATCTGCTCTTTCATCCGGCGGCCTCGGCGAGACGAATCGAGACTTCACCGACGCCGGCCTCCGCATGGCGGACCCCGTGCCACTGCGCGCGCTCAAGAATCCGCGTGGCCCACTTGTAGTGGGTCGCGGGCTCACACATCGCGTCGTTGTGCCGGAACACGGCCGGGGCAACGTCGCTGACGATCAGCTTGGCACTGTTGAAGTCCTCAAGGCTGACGCGCAACGTGTCCTGAATGATCTCGATCTGACTGGGATGAATGGCGGTCTTGCCGACCAGTCCGTGGGCGATATCAAATTCCAGTTCTTCCTTCAGCAATTGCGGCGACGCCAGTTGTTCGAACACCGGCGCCGTCAACGCAAAGCCTTGCGAACCCATGACACCCGCCAACATCGGAATGACATATCCCATCGGTGTGCTGTAAAGCGTGGTGGCCGGATTACGACGAAGGCCAAGGCTGCCCATCAAGTCGTTGCCACCAATGCGCAGCGCGATGATTCGCTGGTCGAGGCTGGCCTTGAGCGCTTGCCCCAATTCGACCATGGCACCTGGATTGAAGACGTCAGTGGTTTCCAGTGTCGGCATCAGGAATAGCGCTGGATTGGTCACTGCCTGCTCCCAGGCCCCCAGATTGGCAAGGGTCAGTTTCGGGATGACGAATCCATCGACATGCGCCATCAACGGCCAGTCGTTGAGTACGGCGGCCATCTGCGAGTCGCGCGGGCGCACGAACAACAAAGGGCCGCCCTCGGGACGCCCACCCCGTTGTTCGATAACCGTCAGCAAGCCATGCAGGTTGGCCAGTGCTGTCTCGATATCGATGTCCGCGACCGCATCCTCTAGGCACACCACCAGCGAACGAAGCTCCGGCAGTTTGCTTCGGAACACCACATCAAGCAGATCCGCGCGGGTGGCGGGCATGTAGAGCGTGGCCCCGAGGGCATAAGGAGAAAGGGTCTTCATCAGCCCAGACTCCGAATAATCGTCACCGCACGGTAAGGGCCCAACTGCGCGCCGACCTCTTCGACCGGCACGCCGGCGGCTTCCGTCAGGTGCATGAGCAATTGCACATCGCTGTCGCTTCGGTCGCGGATCAGCACATGGTGCGGAACACGGCGCAAGACCGCGCGGGTCGCCTCGGCGATGCCCGGTTTGACCCGATTTAAATTGGTCACGTCAAAACGTGCCGCCAGCGATTCAACGACGTGGGTGGCCGCGCCCTGAAGTTCAAGACGCTGCTCAGCAGTCCACGGCGTGGCTTTGGCAACGACACCCAAAGTTTTGCGTCGGGTTTCGATCTGCTCGATGAACGCCTGTGTCACATCGTGCTCGTGCAAGTGGTCATAGACCACACAGCCATGCAGTCCGCCGTTTTCAGGCCAGATCGAACGAGAAACGAGACCGGAAACGGTGGCCCCTAGTATCCCGGATGGAATGACCCAATCCTCTGCCGATGCTGCCATCCAGGCTCGACCGCAAGGGTCCGCCAGCACGACCAACCGAGGAGATTTCGGGAAGCGCGCATCAGCGCCAAGGCTGCGCTGAATTTCGCCGCAGATCGCGCCCTTGCCGGTCCAGCCATCGACAAAGACGATGTTCTCGGCCCCGTGGGTCTGGATGATTGCTTCGAGAGCAACCGTATCGATGCCACGATCACGGACGATGCTGATGCCGTAATGGAAAACTTCGCGCCCCATCTCAATCAGTGCGCGACGCAACAGCACACCCAGCGGCAGCCCGGCGCGCACGAACGACACCAGCACAATCGAAGAACCGGTACAGGCTTCATTCACACCCAGCGCCAGCGCTTGCACATCCGCCGCCATGCGCCCGCCGTTCTGTGTCAGGACACGCTCGTAAAGTGCTTTGTGGATATCGCTCGGCGCGGTTTCCAGACTGATCATTTCGGAATAGTGCTTCTGCTTCGTTTGAATCAGGCGCTCTTTTTCCTCGACGTCCGTCACGTCCATCTGCACGGCTTGCAGCAGGAAATGCACGTCATCCGGCGCATAGCTCGCGCTGCCCACCGTGGACAGGTTGGAGATGGCATCACTCATGAATCGAAGCCCATGCGCGCTTGGCCAATTGGCTGCGCGTCGGGGTCGCCCACAGGTGGCACTCCTCCATGAAAGCCAGATCGGTGATGCTGTCGCCGAAGCCCAGCACAGGGCGCTCACCGTTGATTTCGCGATCACGGCGCAACCACTCCTGAACCGCTACCTGCTTGGACAGCCCCTGCGGCAGGAATGCCAGATTGTTGCTATTGGCATGAACATGCATGCCTTCCAGCAAACCCTGCGCCTGTACTTCAGCCAGCACCGCGTCAAGAACTTCGTCATTGGATTCGTTGTGCTTGGTCACCACGTAATGGCGCAACTCCTGCTCTTCGACCACCCAACCGCGCAAGGAAATGCCCAGTTGTTTGCCAATGGCCAGCGTTGCTTCACTCAGCTCCGGCAGGCGGCTCTGATAGGCCGCCAGGACGTCGCTCATGCGCGCCTGCCAAGCCTCATCGAGCGTGCCGTCGGCACCGAGAATCACACCGCCATGGGAACAGATGGCGCCATGCCGGAATGGCAGCTTGACCCGGCTGAACGCTTCGACACTGCGCGCCGTGACCGCAACCACATCGGTCGTCGCCAGCAGCCACTCAACCATCGATTTCTGCACCGAGCTCATGTAACCGTTGGGCTGACCGTCGACATCAAGGGTCGCCGGGTGGCGTGGCGAGCCTTCTTTCATTTTGCGTGCGGTTTGAAACAACGTGTCGTCGAGATCAACCAGGGTCAGGGGACGGTTACTTGGCATCGACGATCACCTGCGCATTCAAGGTTTTCAGCAACTCGGCAGAAACCGCCTGCTGTGGGGTTTCCGAACAGATCAGCACCCGGTCGAACTGACCCGGGCGCACGTTGTAGAGGAAGTTGGGAATGCCCAGGCCGTAGTTGTCGGCAAACGATAAGGCGTGCTCGATTGCATGACCCAGCGCAATGGGCGACCTGCTGGTCGAACTGAAATGGACATCGGCGCCAGCACGTTCCAGACGTTCGGCCAGCAGGAACGGACGCCAGACAAACTCGCTGGTGCCCACCACCAGAATCCGCTCGCCGGGTTGCACTTGAAGACCGGGGGCCAAGGTGTCCGCGACAGTACGGACACCGAGGCGGCCCCAGTCATTGTCGGCATTCACCGGCCAGTCACCGGCGGCGATGGTGCCCACTGCCGGCATATCAGGCAGGGGTGCATCGGTGTCTTCAAAGAATTGGTACGAGCCCTGCAACAGGGACACCTGATGCGCGCAATCACCCAATGCATCGCGCACCGCGCCGCCGGACCAATCGGTCAGCACACAGGTCACCACTTGCTCGATCTTATCCAGACCGGCGTCGACCAGAGCCCGATGCAAATTGATGAACGTCTTGCCCGTCGAGGCCTCGTCATCGACCAGCACCAAAGAGCGGGCGTTGAGCATCTGCTCACGCACTTGAGGATCGACAGGCAAGTGAATCAGGTGCGCACTGGCGTGGCTGTGCTCTTCCTCGAAACGGGCAAACAACTCGGTGCCCGTAGGATGACGGGTGCTGACCATGTAGACCGTATCGGGGCGCGTGGCGCTATACGCGCGGTGTACGCCGGCACCAAGGCCGACAGCGGTTTCGGCCATGCCGATAACCAGAACCGGGCCCGGCAGATCCGTCGGAATTTCCGCCGCCAGGCTTTCAAAACTGGCAGCCATCAGCGAGGGACGGACTGGAATATGTCGTCCAAGCACTTTGGACACGAACAGGAATGCCCGCTTCGGATTACGACGCTCGGCAAAACCAAACAATGAGTCGGGGGCAATGACAGCATCATCAACGATGACGTCCAGGCGCCCACGCATCAGTTGTGCGCTCAGCGCTTTCGTTGCTGTATCAGATTCCATTAACAAGTTCCTGCCTTGGCGCGGGATCAAAAATCCAACGCCTCTTCCATGGGTTTCAATTCAAAGATGAATCAGAGATTTGTGGCTTCCACCCGCCACATCGATGCTTGTGCTTCGCGCGCCAGTTGCGCTGCAGTAAACGTCTGGCCAGACGCATTTTTTTTGCCGTCAACACGACAGGCATCGAGGAAAGAAATAAGCAGCGATGCTTTCACCGCAAAATTCATGTTCTGTGCATCGGGTACCGATGAGGTGACGAGACCGATCACAGCTCCGGAAAAATCAAACAACGGGCTACCGCTGGAGCCCGGTTGAATGGGGGCTGTGAACTGCAAAAGACTGGCATCGTTGTGCAAACCGAACAGCGCCGACACGCCACCTTGAGTGACGTGGACGCCGCCACCGGCAAAACCGGCCAAAGGGAAACCCAACGCGACGATGTCTTCCCCCAGATCGCAACCGAACCCGGACTTGAAGGCTACTGGCTTCAACGCAGGAGAGTCGATCACCCGTAAAAGCGCGATGTCGTTGCGCCGATCAACCACCACGGGGTCGACACGGTAGCGTCCGTCAAACGAGGCGATGTGAATCTCGCGCATGCCTTCGATGACGTGAGCACAGGTCATGACATGGGTGGGGGATACGGCAAAAGCGGTCCCGGTGGCGCTGTCCGCGGATCTGCCGGAACCTGGCGCGTTCGGCCGCCCTTTAGGATGGGCTTCGTCGATATCCAGGCCAATACGCCGGCCGAGTGCAGCCAGACCGTAGGCAGAGCCTTCGGCCAGCGCGCGAAATTTCCATTGCTGATTGCGATTGTAAAACTCGCCGATGATGATGGCGGACTCGCCGTTTTCGCGAAGATCCAGAGAATGCTCGATCTGACCATCCACCTGCAGGCGCAGGTTTTTCAGCTCACTGACAGGGCCGACCGAGGAAAAAGTGTAAACCACCAGAAGTACGCGATCGCTGCCCGCCGGAATCTCATCCAGGTTCAGCTTGCAGCCGACTTTTTGCTGATCCCCTACCCATTCCATCCACGCGCGAGGCGTCTGGAAAAGGGCGGCATCACCTTTCGGGCGGCGTTTTTCGTCAACCGGCAATATGGCCACCGCGGCGTACTCCCCAAAGGACGAGGAGTTTCCACATTCCAGAGTCCATTCACTCCGGGCGCTTGATACTGCGGTGTTTGCGCCAGGCGCGAGCACCATCATTCCTTGAAAACTCCTTGTATTGCATCCTGCATTGGGGTGTATCGAACGACACAAACGCGCAAATGGTAACAGACTTAATATGTCTATTTAACATCAGGATGATGCTACGGCTGCAACCGTGATCCCTTTTACGCGCATGTTTGGCCGCCAAACGCCCAGCGGCTCGGGTAAACCCAGCCGACGAGTGGCAAATATGCCAGCGAGGTTCAATCCAGCCGCACGGGTGTAACCGATGCCACCCGAGTAGCGAGCGTTGATCTCCAGCAGATACGGTTTGCCGTCTGCATCGTCACGGGTCTGGACATTGACGATGCCATCGCATTGAAAATGCTCGGCGGCCTTGAGGGCGAGTTCCACGGCTGCGCCCTCGCGCTCACAAATTTGATGTAACCCTTTTTTACGGCGACTGACGAAAGCAATCGGGCGACCAGCTTCGCACACCATATCCACTGAACATTCGCTCCCCGGCATGTAAGGCATCACGAGCATTGGGGGGGGTGGCTGAAGCGCCGAACGATAGGCGTCCATATAGAGGTCAAAGCTGACCTCACGCGCATCGGGGTTGGCGAAGCAACGGAAAGGGTCGGCATTTGCGTTGAATCGCCAGAAACCCTGGCCATAAATGCCCACAGCAGGTTTGATGCAGACTTCGCCCAATGCGCCAAGGGTCTGATAGGCCGCGAGCAACTCATCGGCATTGACCGCGGTGATCGCCGGCACACAGGCAAGCCCCGCTCGTTCCGCCTCGGCCGTGAATTGGCTTTTGTCATCGACCAGATCAAACGTATTCAAGGACAGCGCGCCAGTGACCAGCACAAGGCCCGCCCGCTCGAAACGCTCACGAGCATGCTCGAACTCCCGGCCAACACGACCTGCCAGAACAACTTTGATTTTTTGAGTCAGGGCGGTGGCAATGACCCAATCGATGCGTTCCTGATTGTCTGCAGGCTCGACGTAGCTGATGTCGGCGAGCGAGGTGATTTCGGGACGATCCTGTCGATGCGAGGCATAAATCTTCACGTCTGCAGGCAGTGCTTCACGCGCACCAATAATGATGTCCCGCTGACTGGACTGCCCTTCGAGAAACCAGATCACTATTCTTACCCTCCCTTGTAGTTACGCCGGAAGCCGCGACATTTCCTGAGAACGTTCGCCATACCTCCGCTATGGGTGCGGACAGTACCGTCTTCCGGAGCAAACTCAAGGGGAACGTTGCGAATGATTCTGGTGCCCGGCAAGCGCCATGGACGCTTTCAGTGTTTACTCTCGGGTCGCAACGATAAACAACCGCGGAAACGGCAACAGTACCGATCCATCGGCCAGCGCCGGGTAAGCCTTTTTGATAGCCGCCAGATATTGCTGCAGATACTGCGCCTGCTCCGCCTCGGTCAACGGACTCAGAAACGGAATCAGCCCACTGCCCTTGAACCACTCAATTACCCCCGCAGCACCACCCGACAATTGATGGTGATACGTGGTGCGCCACACATCAACCCGCACACAGTGCGGTCGCAGCATCGAGAAGTACTCGCTGGCACTCGCCATGTCCGTACGCTGGCCAGCAGCGTCAACGAGTTTGCTTGCCCACGGGCCATTCGCCGCTACTTCACGCATCAAGCGATGGGAAGGTTCATTGAGATTGTCCGGCATCTGGATTGCCAGACTGCCACCCTCCGCAAGCTTGCCCGCCAGCGCCGGCAGCAACGTCGTGTGATCAGGTACCCATTGCAACACCGCATTGGCAAAGATCACATCGAAAGGGCCCTCGTCGGCCCATCGATCAATCTCGGCGACATCGAACTGCAATTGCGGCAAGCGCTTGCGTGCGGCAGCGATCATGTCTGCCGAGCTGTCCAGTCCGCTGACTGTCGCCCCAGGAAAACGCTGCGCCAGCAACTCCGTCGAGTTACCCGGGCCGCAACCGATATCGACCACAGATCGCGCTTCAGCCGTGGGAATTGCGGCCAGCAGATCGCGGGCCGGGCGGGTGCGTTCATCTTCGAAAGCGACGTACTGTTTGGCGGACCAACTCATTGCGTTCTCCAGTCGGGATATTTCAGCGGTGCGTCACGATACAGGCAGCCCGGCAGACAGTTCCAGAGCGACAATTGGAAAACGCTGTCAGCTTGTTGACCGCTACTGCCAATTCGTCGCCCCCATACTGAACCTGACCGTTCGTCTAACCAGACAAAAGCAATTTTGACAGCTAAAAAATCCTACCTATAGTCAAGTTGCGGCAGTCGGAAGGAACCCGATTCATACGATTCGTGCAAGGAGCACGGCCTGCTCATCTCCCATGACCGGTGGGTTCCTCCAGTAGTGTGCTCGCAAAAGCCTTACGGCAAGCAAGCGTCGTCGTGCCTGCATTGCAGTCCGACGCTCACTATGAAAAAAGGAGCGTTACCATGTCTCGCGTTACGGATATCCTGGTTACCATCGACACCGAAACCATCCTGAAAAAGTACCCGAACATCAGCAAGAACCCCGCCTCGCCAACCCTGATCGATTGGCATCATGTGTACATGGTCACCAATCAGGACAATGTCGTGAGCGGCCAGGCGGGTGGCGAGCTGGACCTCAAGGCGCAGGTCGGCGACTTGATCCGCTGGCGTGAAACCAGCCTTTCACAGAGCTTTGAAACGGCAGTCATTTTCTACAAATTCATCGGTAATGCCGGTGCTGACCTGATCTCGCCACCCTCGCCGCGCAAGGCCACTGCCTGCGTTGCCGTACCAAACACCAGCAATCCGTCCGTCCCCAGTTGCCAGAAAGTCGATAACCATTACTGGTCTTCGGAAACCCTGTCTTGCGGTCGCGTGACCTATCACTTCCACTTCCTGATCGTCGACCGCAACTGCCAGATCATCGGCTGCTGCTCGTGGGATCCGTTCATTACCATCCACAACTGATGACGCGTCGGGTCCCTTGGCAACGAGGGGCCCAACCGATCCGATGCCGCCCCGGCCGGAACAGGATGTCTTGCATTGACCGAAGCGGTTGCCACCATGCGCCAACATCATGAAAGGAATCCATGATGACTTCTCAACCGATCCCTTCACCCTCTACTGCCGTGAATAACGCACACAATGTGTTGCTGATCATCGATGCCGAATCCGTACTTGCGCGCTATCCGAAGCCAAGTATGGATGTCACCCAACCGACGAGCATTACCAATGATCTGGTCTTTTTCATCACTGGTCATAATTCGCAAAAAATAGTTGTAAATGACAGCCATATCAAACTTCCCGTCGAGATTGGCCGTAACCTTCATTTTCGCGCCAGGTCCATCAGCCTGATCGCCGAGCACAGCGTTGTGGTGTACAGCATGACCGTCGGCAACAGCGCCGTAATGACGCCGCCCAGACTAGAGGTTCACCCGGGTCTGACCGTCCCTGCCCCTGATCCAGTCAACCCGACGAAACCTGGCAGCCACAAGGCAGACGATCACTACTGGGTCTGTAAAGCCACGACGTCCGGCACCGCCCAGTGCGAGTTGAATTTCATGCTGATCAATCAGCAATGTGAGGCGAAGGGATACTTCGTATGGCCGGTTGGAATCGAAATCACAGATTAATCAAATGAAAAAAGAACCGGCCAATAAGGCCGGTTTTTTGTCAGTCGTAAAATCCAACCGTCTTTTTCAGATGATCCGAATACTCATAGATGTCATCGACAGTGTTGATCGGATGACGTGTTTCATTTTTTTCCTCATCGAAAATACCGAGATACTTCTGCGAGCGATTGAAATGCAAGCGACAGATCGGCTTGCGATTGTTGTCATCCAGCAGGATGCCGAAGTAGCTCTGCGTATCACGCTGAACAATTCGCTTGGCATCGACCACTGACCGAACCAGCGCACGAACGATGTGATACCCCTCCAACTCTTCAAGTGTTGTTAGAACCTTGTCATCCGACTCGTCGCGCGGATCTATGGAGTCCGTGCCGACAGAAGATGAGGGTAAAGACGCCAACGCAGGCTGGATTGCTCCGCTCATTGCAGATTTGAGCCGGTCATTGATTTGGTCGTTGAGAAATTGCACCACGGCTTTTCGTGTCAGCTCATGAAACTGCTCACGTACTTTTTGCGTGATCACACCATCGTAAACACGAGAGGCGAAAACCTTGACGAAATCATCGTCCGGTTTACTGACCTGGGCTGCGATTACCTTTTTTATCTGGCTTACATACTTGAGTTCGCCGGCCGCGCTGATGATCGAGTCGACGTCAAAAGCGGATTTCGTCAATTTCACCAACTCAGGTACCGAGTACTCATCAATATCCAGCAGATCCAGTTCCAAGAATGGTTTTTCATCCATCTTGTTCGGCGCGTCCAGATCGGTAAAAAATTTGTAGACCTGCCCGTTAGTCAGGATAGAGATGCGTGCACTTGTGACGTGGAAGTAGCGAAATAGCTGAGATGCATGGTTGATGTGGAGCGGCTCACCTATTTTCTTACACTCGATGAGAATTTGTACTTCGCCGTCTTTCATGATGGCGTAATCGATTTTCTCTCCCTTTTTCGTACCTATGTCGCAGACGAATTCGGGAGTTACCTCTGTCGGGTCAAAGACGTCGTACCCCAAAACGGTGCTGATAAATGGCATCACGAACGCGTTCTTTGTCGCTTCCTCGGTCTGAATTGCAGAGCTCTGCAATCTGACTTTCGCAGCTAAACTGGCTAACTTTTCGAAAAACTCCATGAGCGGCCCCTTGCGTGGTTTCAATCCGTGTCCTGACATACTGGCGATTTGATTGCCACTTGATACTAGACACAAACCAGCACAATGAAAGTTCGCCGCTTGGAACTCGTTATCAGAGCTTGGGACTTGAGGATTTTTAACGAGGGTAAGTAGTTGTAAGTAGAATTTTCATCAAGCCGTGAGTGTCTGAATTTCAGGCACCTCCCAATAAGGAACACGGCTATGAAATTCGCAAAGATTTCCCAGAAGCTCGCCCTGTGGGCCGGCAGTCCCAAGACGTTTATGGGGGCGTTGATCCTGATTGGATTGTGGGGAATGAGTGGGCCGATTTTCGGTTACAACGATACCTGGCAGCTGATCATCAATACCTCAACGACGATCATCACGTTCCTGATGGTGTTCCTGATCCAGAACACGCAGAACCGCGACACCGACATCCTGCATTTGAAACTTGATGAGTTGCTGCGAGTAAACAAGGAAGCCCAAAACGCGATGCTGGGGCTCGAAGCGCTGGATCTGAAGCAGCTGGAAGCGCTGCGCAAGCACTACCGTAGTTTGGGCGAGGGTGAGGTTTTCAGTCTTGAGGGGTTGGGCGACAAGGGTAAGACGAAGCAGGATTTAAATAAGTGCTGATGCAAAAATCTAAAGATCGCAGCCTGCGGCAGCTCCTACAGAGGATTTGTGTAGGAGCTGCCGCAGGCTGCGATCTTTTGATCTTTTGTTCAGGTCAGCGGCTAGCCTGCAGCGACCGAGCCATCTGCAGGTGATTCTGCAGCTTGGGCAGCGTCTCATCGGCGAAGGCCTTGATCTCAGGCACTTCGGTGGTTTGCGCCTCCTGCTGGATCTGCTTGATCGCCTCTTCAGTGGCTTTGACCTGACTGGCGGCGTAGGCCTGATCAAAGGTTGCGCCGTCTTTCACTTCAGGGATCAATTCCTTGGCCTTGTCGGCCATTTCTTCACGCGGCGCGACGGGCAGGTCAAGCTTCTTGGCGATTTTCGCCAAATGCTGATTGGCCGTGGTGCGGTCATTGATGACGACGATAGTGAAGTCCTTGACCTCTTTGGATTCGGTTTTCTGATGCGCCAAACGGCTGGCCTCGATGTCTGCCATGCCTTTGGCGGAAGCATCGTTGATGAATTCGGCAGGCGACTGGGCAAACGCACTGCTGGCGAACAATCCCAACAGCGTGACAAAACTTAAACGTCGTAACTGGGTGGCCATCCGGCTCATGGTCGCGCCCTCCTTCTTGCTGAATTCAAGCGGGAGCTTGCGCCCCCGCCTCTCAATCAAAACTACCTTCACCGACTACTTCGATTTCTGAGCAGGCTTGCGGCCCATTTCTGTTTTCGCAGGCTCTTTATCGACCGTCGTTGTGGTGGTTTTCCCACCTTTGCGACCAGCTTCAGCAGCCTTCGTTCGATCGTTGGCGAAGTTTCCCGAGTTCGAGTTTCTTGAATTAGGCATGATTCTCTACCTCTTGGTAATGATCGTGGCGAGCAGGTGCCCGCCTAGATTGAGAATTTTCTGGCCGGCAAAGGTTTAGAAAGATTGTCATCGCTGCGACGAACGGTGAAACCGCGGCGAGCCAATCAAGCCTTGTTCGGCAGCAGTCCCGGCAGTGCATGCATTAGCGCATTGATGGCAAAACCAATGAACATCACACCGCACAACCGAGTGATCAGCAGTTCGTGACGCTGGTACACCGTGCGCACGCGCTGCGCACCAACCACGCCAATCAGAATCGCGTAGGCGAGCAGTCCGCCGAGGAAACTCAGGGCGATCAGCGCTGGCAGCATCGACCAGTTGAGGAGTTCGGCGCGGCTCGACAGCAGCGCGGTAAACGTCGCCACTGCCACCGGGTAGGCTTTGGGATTGGTCAGGCCGAACAGGATGCCGTGCCAGAACGGATTGCGCGCCGCGCCCTGCGGTTGATCATCGCTGCGGCGTTGGGCACGCACTGCACGCCAACCGAGCCAGAACAGGTACAAGCCGCTGAGTACGCCAAGCACATCAAAAGCGGTGCTGCCGATTTCCCGCGCACCGACAATCGCGATCAGCGCGGTGCTGCACCAGACCACATCGCCCAGCAGATGCCCGCAGAGAAAACCCGCGCCAGCACGCCGCCCATGCGCCGCACCTATGCCGAACACCGCCAGCACACCCGGCCCGGGCGTGATGCCGTAAATGAAACCCGAGGCCAGCACGGCCAGTAGCAACGATGGAGTCATGGGTAACCTGCAAACGCCGGAAGATGTGGCGGCCAGTCTATATCAGCGAAATCTGTCTGATCACGGCACGTCGTAAAAACGCATGCCGGCATACGGTTTTTGCCGACACGCCGCCAGCCGCGAAGCGAGATCGCCGACGTGGGCTTCGAGCTGGTGACCGTCGGGATCGAGAAAGTAAAACGAAGCACCTTCACTGCGGTTATCCCGCCATTCCTGAACGTTTGCCGCTTTTAGCCTCTGTACGAAAACCGGGAAATCCACCGCGCTGAGGCTGAAGGCGTAATGGGTGTAATCGCCGCACGTCTGGGCACTGCGTTTCGAATCAAGCGAAAGGCACAGCCACAACCCCGGCAGCGACAGATAGGCGCCGGTGTCCCACGTCGCTTCGACGCGCAACTGCAGCACATCGCGGTAAAACGCCAGGCTGCGATTCAGATCGCTGACGGCGAGGGTCAGGTGGTTGAGGCCGGTGAGCATCGGTTCAGTAACCTCTGAAGTCTTCGGGGACGATGTACTGCTGGCCGTCGTAAGTCAGGGTTATCTGGGTTTTCTTCAGGTGAGTGGTTCTGGAAACGCACTGGTTGCCCGACTTGGCGTCGTTCATTTTGCTGCCGCTGGTGGTGATGATCAAATCGGCGAAACCATGGTGACTCGAAGGCCCCATCTCGACAGTCCTGCGGATTTGCCTGGAATAACCCTCGCAGTCACTCATGAATTCGCCGTTGTCTTTGAAGACCACCAAGCCTTCCAATACCGGGCGCAGGTTGTTGCCCTCGCGGACATACAGCGCCAGATCGGTTTTTTCGTAGGGAATGGCATGGGAGCTGTGCACGAACTTCGAGCGCAGACCAAACGCGCGAACATTCGGCGCCAGTCGGTAGCGACCGGTGTCGATGCGCAGGTCATCGAAGCGCACGGCATCGGAGTTGTAAGCGCCAGGCTTGCGGTAAGTGGCGATGGGGTTTGCATTGCTGGCATTGACGATCGACAGATCCAGATCGAACACCCCGGCATCGTCGCCACCCGAGTCGGCAAGGTACGTGGACTTGACCGCGATCGCCTGAGTCGGGAAGGCCGGCCAGACGATGCAGCGCGACAGTGACTGGCCGTCGAAGGCCTTTGTGGTGCAGGCGGCTTGGGCCTGGGCGGTGATGGCCAGAAAACCGAGGGCGACAAGAAGTCTGGTGGGCGTGAGCATTGTTCTTCCTTGATAAAATGTCGTGTTTAGCAGGTCAATCAAAGACCTTTGAAACCGGGCGGCAAAACGTAAGTCTTTCCGTCGTAATGCAACGTTGTCAAAACTGGTGTGTGTACGGTGGTTTTATCTTCACAAGCGTCGCCTTCAACCACATTTGTCGTGCCTGTTTCCTGGGTTTTGACGATCAAATCTGCAAAACCGTGGGAGGTCGTTTTAGCCATATCGACGGTTCGTGAAATCTCAAAACGCTCACCAGCGCAGTTGTCATCCCACTCGCCGCCATACTCATAAACCACCAGCTTACGCAGGGCTGGGCGCAGCTTTTCGCCCTCCTTCACGTAGAGCGAGAGTTGAACTTCCTCCATCGGATTGAGGCGAGAGCCGTTAGTCAGGCGTGCACGCACGCCAAAGGCTCGAAGTTCGGGGGTAAGTTTGTAGCGTGCCGTGTCGAGCGTCAGCTCTTGCAAGCGGGCGCCATCCATTACGAAAGCAGCGCGCTGATGAAAAGAGGCAATCGGACTCGGTTGGCCATCCTGCAACACGGACAAGTCCAGATCGTGGGCAGCAAGCGCTTTGGCGGTACCAGGCTCAAACCGAGTCGAGGCGCTGATGGTAAGCCCCGGGTAGGCCGGCCAATCTTTGCAGGCAGACATTTCCTCCCCCGCAACGGCTGGCGGCGTGCAAGCAGCAAACACCTGCCCCGCCATCAACCACCCTGCCAACACCACACACCCGATCAATGCAGACTTCACTGTCACTTGCCGCTCCTTGATAAGGTTTCAGCCGCGCACTATCCCCTCCTCAACTAACCGTTTCAACCGGAAAAATACCAAATCGCCATCATCAAATACTCGAGATAGACCAGCGGAGCTAGCCATTCCTGCAAACCACACTGTAGTGTTACGTATTACAAACCACTACACCGAGTTCACCATGTCCGTCATGTCCTTGCGTATCCCAGACGAAATCGCCGATACGCTCGCCAATCTCGCCAAAGCGACCGGTCGCAGCAAGTCTTACCTGGCGGTGGATGCATTGCGCGAATATCTGGCGCGGGAAGCCTGGCAGGTCGAAGAGATACAGCAGGCGCTGAAAGAGGCCGACGCCGGGGATTTCGCATCTGCTGACGAAGTGAGAGCTATTGCTGACAAATGGAATGCGAATGCGCGTTGAGTGGCTGCGAACTGCGTTAAAGAATCTCGATGACGAAGCTGCCTACATCGCGCTTGAAAATCCGAAAGCTGCTTCAGAATTTGTTCAGACCATACTGGCTCGCGTAGATCATCTCGCTCGTTTTCCTGCCTCCGGGCGGGAGGGACGTCTGGCTGGAACACGAGAATGGGCGCTTCCTGATCTTCCCTATTTGATTCCTTACCGTGTCCGCCAAGGCAAGGTACAAGTGTTGCGCATCTTCCACACTCGTCGACTCCCGCCCAGCAAGTGGTAGAAGACGTTCATACAGCGTTTGCGATCCGTTCAATCCCCTCCTCAATCCTGCGATTCAACCAACTCAACGCCTGATCCCCGCCCCGGCGCTTATGCCACGCCAGCACAAACGTAAACGGCGGAATTTCGAACGGCGGCGGCACGATGACAAGTTCGCGCTGATCAATATCCCGCAACCCCCGCGACGACACCGTAAGAATCAGATCCGTGCCGCTGATGAACTGTGGCGCGACGTTCCAGTGCGGCAAGCTGATGGCGACGCGGCGGCGCTCACGCAGTGAGGTTAACGCGCGTTCGATTTCCGGCGTGCCACTGCCTCGCATTTCCAGCAACACATGCGGGCGGGACAGGTAGGTCGGCAGATCCAGAACGCCCTCGGCAGGCAAACTTGCGCGATCCAGCAAGCACACATAGCGCTCTTCAAACAGCAGCGTGCTGCGCAATTCGTTGGGCATTTCCGGGAATACGCCGGCGGCCACATCGATATCGCCGTTGAGCACCCCTTCAAGCATGCCTTCGCGACTGGCGTGGCTGATTTGCAAGTCGATTCCCGGCGCTTCGCGGCGCAGGGTGCGGATCAGCGCGGGCAGGATGATCGCTGCACCGTAGTCGGACATCGCCACGCGAAAGGTGCGGCGCGCACTCGCCGGATCGAAGGTGTTGGGAGCCAGCAGCGACTGCACCTGGGCCAGCGCTTCGGCCAATGGCGCGACCAGCTCCAGGGCCCGCGCGGAGGGCACAAGACCAGAGCCTGCGCGTACCAGCAATGGGTCTCCAAGCAAGTCACGCAATCGCGCCAGCGCATGGCTGACCGCCGGTTGGCTGAGGTGCAAACGCTCGGCGGCGCGGGTGACGTGTTGTTCGCTGAGCAAGGCGTCGAGGATCACCAGCAGATTGAGGTCGATACGGCGCAGATCATTCATCTGATGCATGTTCCGGATGACAAAACGGAATTTAAATCTGCGCGACGAATAGCCTAGAGTCCAGCAAAACCTGTGGAGGATGATCATGAGTACGTTGCATTGGGCCGGATTGCTTGCCTTGGCCGCTTTCGCCGGCGCGGTGGTGCCGTTTCAAAGTGCAATCAATAGCAATCTGGCGCGCGGACTGGGGCATCCGTTGTGGGCGACATTGGCGTCGCTGCTGGTGAGTGTGCTGGTGTTGTTGCCAGTGATTCTGGCGTTGCGTTTGCCGTTGCCGTCAGTGGCATTTATTAGCAAGGCGCCGTTGTGGATGTGGGCAGGTGGCGCGTTCGGCGTGTGCTTTGTGGCGCTGGCGGTGATGCTTTTGCCCAAACTCGGCGCGTCGGGATTTGTCGCGCTGGCGTTGGCCGGGCAGGTCATTGCCTCGATGGTGCTGGATCATTTCGGGCTGTTCGGGTTGGTGGAGAAGCAGCTGACATTGCCGCGAGTATTTGGCGCGGTGTTGCTGATTGCGGGAGTGGTGTTGATTCAGTTTGGGGATTCGACAGTGAGGGTTTTTTCACCGCAGTAAAAAGCAAAAGATCGCAGCCTGCGGCAGCTCCTACATGGGACCGGTGTAGGAGCTGCCGCAGGCTGCGATCTTTTGATCTTCGCCCGAATATCTAGAACGCGTTGCGGAAAATCTCTTCGATCTGCCGCTGATCCGCCGCGCGTGGATTGGTCAGCCCGCAAGCGTCTTTCAGGGCGTTGGTGGCGAGAATCGGGATGTCGGAAAGCTTCGCGCCCAGATCCCGCAAGCCGCCCGGTATTTCAACGTCTCTGGCCATACAACGGATCGCAGTGATCGCCGCCTGCGCGCCCTCTTCCGGGCTCAAACCGTGAACATCGGCACCCATGGCATGGGCGACATCGGTGAGCCGGTCGGCACACACCAGCGCATTGAACGTCTGCACATGCGGCAGCAGCACGGCGTTGCAGACGCCATGAGGCAAGTCGTAGTAACCGCCCAACTGGTGCGCCATCGCGTGCACGTAGCCCAGCGACGCATTGTTGAACGCCATGCCGGCGAGGAACTGCGCAAAAGCCATGTTCTCCCGTGCGGCGAGGTCGCTGCCGTCGCGCACGGCCAGGCGCAGGTTGTTGCTGATCAGGGTCATGGCCTTCAGCGCACAGGCGTCAGTGATCGGGTTGGCGGCGGTCGAGACGTAGGCTTCGATCGCGTGAGTCAGGGCGTCCATACCGGTGGCGGCGGTCAGGCTTTTTGGCATGCCGACCATCAGCGCCGGGTCGTTGACCGACAGTAGCGGCGTGACGTTGCGGTCGACGATGGCCATTTTCACGTGGCGCGATTCGTCGGTGATGATGCAGAACCGGGTCATCTCGCTGGCGGTGCCGGCGGTGGTGTTGATGGCGATCAGCGGCAGTTGCGGCTTGCTCGATTGATCAACGCCCTCGTAATCGCGAATCTGCCCGCCATTGGTCGCACACAGCGCGATGCCCTTGGCGCAGTCGTGCGGCGAACCACCGCCCAGCGACACCACGAAATCACAGTGACTTTCCTTGAGCAGGCCCAGACCGCACTCGACATTGGCGATGCTCGGGTTCGGTTTGGCGCCGTCGAAGATCACCGAGTCGATGTCCTGCATCGCCAGTTTCTCCGCCACCATGGCCGCCACGCCGGCCTTGGCCAGCCCCGCGTCGGTGACAATCAGCGCCTTGCGAAAACCGTAGTTGCGGATCGCGACCATGGCTTCGTCGAGGCATCCATTGCCCATGATGTTGACCGCCGGAATGAAGAAGGTGCTGCTCATCGTGTTTCTCCTGACTAGGGCCGAATCGACTGCTCCGATCCGACGGATGCACACAGGATCGACCCATCGGTCACGGCGGATGTTGATCTGGCTCAATGTCCGCTCGTGATAAAGTCGCCGCCCATCAGCCCCTATGTTTTGAGATGTGCCAAGTAATGAGCGATTTTCTGGATGTCGACGCCACCCTCGAAGACTGGAATACCCTGCGCGCCGCAACCGACTTCAACGGTTTGCTGGTGGGTAACGGCGCCAGCCGGGCCGTTTGGGACGACTTCGGTTACGACTCGCTGTTTGAAAACGCCCGCACTGTGGAAGAAAAACCCCTGAGCGCGTCGGAACTGGCGGTGTTCGACGCGATGCAGACGCACAGCTTCGAGCAGGTCCTCAGCGCACTGAAAACCACCAGTCGCGTGAACAAGGCGTTGGCCGTCAGTTCGGCCGCACCGCGCAATCGCTACTACGCGATCAAGGAAGCGTTGATCAACACCGTGCACGCCCTTCACATTCCGTGGCGGCTGGTTCGGACCTCAACGCTAACCACGCTGAATGAAGAACTGGCGCGCTATCGCACGGTGTTCACCACCAATTACGATTTGCTCAACTTCTGGGCTCTGCAGCACAAAAGCGAGGCCATCGACGATCTGTTCAATGGCGCCAATGCCAGTTTCGATATCAGCGAAACCGCTACGTCCAAACCGCGTTTGCTGTACCTGCACGGCGGTCTGCATCTGGTGCGCAATCAGGATGGCACCGCGCGCAAACTGACCTCTACCGAGGGCACGCTGCTCGGCAGTTTTGCGATCAACAACACGATCAAAACGCTGGATGACGTGCCGCTGTTCGTCACCGAAGGGCCGAGCGCCGACAAGCTCAAGACCATTCGCAGCTCGGATTATCTGTCGTTCTGTTACGAGCAGTTATTGAGCCATCGCGGCAGCCTGTGCATCTTCGGCCATGCCTTGGGCGAGCAGGACAGCCACATCGTGCGGGCATTGCGCCTGGCAAAGCCTGCGGTTGTGGCGATCTCGATCTATCCGCGCAGCGCGGCGTTCGTTCAGCATCAGAAGCGCCACTACGCGAAAGTGTTTGAGGGGACGGGGGCTGAGTTGCGGTTTTTTGATGCGAAGACGCATGCGTTGGGCAGTACGAAGCTGTCGGTGCCGGTCGAGGTTTGAAGCAAGATCAAAAGATCGCAGCCTGCGGCAGCTCCTACACTGATCTCTGTAGGAGCTGCCGAAGGCTGCGATCTTTTGATTTTCGGTTCATTCTTCTGAGCTGTGCACCACCACCAGCAACTGCGCCTGCACTTCGCCCACCGAGCGAATCCGATGCGGCTTCTGCGCATTGAAATGCAGCGCATCCCCGCGCTCCAGCAGCACTCGCTCGCTCATGAAATCCACTTCCACCTGCCCTTCGTGGACAAACAAAAACTCTTCGCCCAAATGCTCTTTGAAGGTCTTGTCGGTGAACTCGCTCGGCGGGTAGATGATGAACGGCAGCAGGTTGCGCTCGCTGACCTGATGCGCCAGCACCGCATAACCCGGGCTCTGATCATTGGCCGCCAATGACTGGCGCTCGTGGCTGCGCACCAGGCTGTAGCTGTCGAGGCTGACGTTGTCTTCGGAGAACAATTCCTCGACTTTCACGTTCAGGGCCTTGGCCAGTTTCAACGCGGCAGCAATCGACGGGGTGTTCAACCCGCGCTCGACTTTCGACAGATAACTCTTGGTCATGCCGGATTTCTCGGCCAATGCCTCAAGGGTTACGCCAAGTTTTTTTCTCAGTAATTTCAAACGGATAGACATGCGCAGCGGTTATTCCATCAAGGAAGCGACGATTTGTGCTTGCCAATGACACTTTGTGTCATATAGCCTCTTTCGTGTCATTTGCAATCACCCAAAGGACACAGACATGGCCAAGACATTAGCACTACCCAAAGAGCAACTGGTCAAGCAAGCGCTGACCCAGATGCAAAACACCCTGGCGGATAATACGTGGACAGACCGGCAAAAGCTGGCCCTGACCTGCCGGATTCTGTTCGAGAGCGGTCACGACTCCGGCCTGGCCGGACAAATCACCGCGCGAGGCCCTCAGCCAGGCACCTATTACACTCAACAACTGGGCCTGGGTTTCGACGAAATCACCGCGAGCAATCTGCTGCTGGTCAACGAAGACCTGGAAGTCCTCGAAGGCCACGGCATGGCCAACCCGGCCAACCGTTTCCACAGCTGGGTTTATCGCGCCCGACCAGATGTGAACTGCATCATCCACACCCACCCGACGCACGTTGCCGCGCTGTCGATGCTGGAAGTGCCGCTGGAGATTTCGCACATGGACCTGTGCCCTCTGTACGACGATTGCGCGTTTCTTGAAGGCTGGCCAGGTGTGCCAGTGGGCAACGAAGAAGGCGAACTGATTGCCGGCGCACTGGGCGACAAACGCGCGATTCTGCTTTCGCACCACGGTCAGTTGTCGAGCGGCAGCACGATTGAAGAAGCGTGCGTCATCGCACAACTGATCGAACGCGCGGCAATGCTGCAACTGCTGGCGATGGCGGCCGGGACGATCAAGCCGATCATTCCGGCGCTGGGTCGCGAAGCGCATGACTGGGTGTCGAAACCCAAGCGCCACGCCGCCGCGTTCAACTATTACGCCCGGCAGAACCTGCGCCAACACGCCGATTGCCTGAACTGAAACCTTTTTACGGAGACACTCTCATGTCCAATATTCACGGCATCATCGGCTACACCATCACCCCGTTCGGCGCCAACGGCGAAGGGCTGGATCTGCCGGCCTTGGGTCAATCGATCGATCGCTTGATCGACAGCGGCGTCCACGCCATTGCCCCGCTCGGCAGCACCGGCGAAGGCGCTTACCTGAGCGACGCTGAGTGGGATCAGGTTGCCGAGTTCAGCATCAAACACGTGGCCAAACGCGTGCCGACCATCGTCAGCGTGTCTGACCTGACCACCGCCAAAGCCGTGCGTCGCGCGCGCTTTGCCGAGGCTCACGGCGCCGACGTGGTGATGGTGCTGCCGGCGTCGTACTGGAAGCTCACCGAAGCGGAAATCCTCGCGCACTACCGCGCCATTGGCGAGAGCATCGACGTGCCGATCATGCTCTACAACAACCCGGCCACCAGCGGCACCGACATGTCGGTCGACTTGATTCTGCGCATCGTCAATGCCGTGGAAAACGTGACCATGGTCAAGGAAAGCACCGGCGACATCCAGCGCATGCACAAGCTGCAATTGCTCGGCGAAGGTCAGGTACCGTTCTACAACGGCTGCAACCCGCTGGCGCTGGAAGCCTTTGCCGCCGGGGCGAAAGGCTGGTGCACGGCGGCACCGAACCTGATTCCGCAACTGAACCTGGACTTGTACACAGCTTCGCTGGCAGGTGATCTGGACAAGGCGCGGGCGCTGTTCTATCGCCAGTTGCCGCTGCTGGACTTCATTCTGAAAGGTGGTTTGCCAGCGACGATCAAGGCCGGGCTGCGCGATACCGGGCTGGAGGTTGGCGATCCGCGCTTGCCGGTGTTCCCGTTGAGCGAGGCCGGGCGTGGTCAGTTGCAAGCGATCCTGAAAACCTTGCGCTAATCCCCGATAACACACAAAACCCAGTAGGAGCTGTCGAGTGAAACGAGGCTGCGATCTTTTGATTCTGGTTTTTAAAATCAAGATCAAAAGATCGCAGCGTGCCGCAGCTCCTACAGGGGCATTGCGAATTGTTTAGAGGACCGGCAGGGTCTTGTCCTTGATGGTCTTCGTCGGGCCGTTGGTCTTGACGCTGGCGATGCCTTTGTCACACGCCGCATCCGAGGAGTAGGCCTCGCTGCTGCCGATGACCTGATGGTTAGCCGCTTTGAGGTTGAAATACGGATGACCATCCTTGGTGGTCTTTTTCTCATAGCGCTCATCCAGCGGGCTGTTGGTCTGCACAGACGCAATGCCGCTGTCGGCCGCCGCGCGGGTGGTGTAGAGCTCGCTGGTGAGAATGGTTTCGGCGTTGGCTGCTTTCAGCACAAACCTGAACTGGCCATTGCTGCTTTTACTCAATTCGTACCATCCGGACATGCTCGTTTCTCCTTGGCGGTTGTGAGGTTTCGCGATTCAGAGTAAAGACCAACCTCAGACTTCTGTCGCCTGTACCGACGCCATCGCGGGCAAGCCCGCTCCCACAGAGTCCGGGTCGTTCACAAACTCTTTGTACAGCACACAGAACCTGTGGGAGCTGGCTTGCCAGCGATGGCGGCGACTCGGTATGGGTTATTTCACCACCGCCCGCACCACCGACAATTCCGGAGCCGACACCCGCCGCTGACTCAAATACCGCGTACAACTCACCCGCAAGAACGAAGCAAAATTCACCACTTCACCGCGATAATCCATCACCTCTTCATACAGCTTGGCGATCAGTTGATTGGTGGTCATGCCGTCGAGCTCGGCGATTTCGCCGAGGATGTCCCAGAACTGATTCTCCAGGCGCAACGTCGTCACCACCCCGCAGATACGCAGCGAGCGAGAGCGCGATTCATAGAGGATCGGGTCGGCCTTGACGTAGAGCTCGCACATGGACGAAACCTCGTTACAGGGTGATTTTGGTGCCCAGCAGACCGAGGAAACCGGCCAGCCAGTTCGGATGCGCCGGCCACGCCGGAGCAGTCGCCAGATTGCCTTGAACGTGGCCGTCGGTCACTGGAATGTCGATGTACGTGCCGCCCGCCAGTCGGACCTCCGGCGCGCAGGCCGGATAGGCGCTGCACTCGCGTCCCTCAAGAATGCCCGCCGCTGCCAGCAGCTGCGCGCCATGGCAGACCGCTGCAATCGGTTTGCCGGACTTGTCGAAGGCACGTACCAGATCGAGGACTTTTTCGTTCAGACGCAGGTATTCCGGGGCTCGACCGCCGGGGATCACCAGCGCGTCGTAATCGGCCTCGCTGGCGTTGGCGAAGTCGAAATTCAGCGCGAACAGGTGTCCGGGTTTTTCGCTGTAGGTCTGGTCACCTTCAAAGTCATGGATCGCGGTGCGCACGGTCTGGCCAGCGGCCTTGTCCGGGCAGACCGCATGGACGGTGTGCCCGACCATTTGCAGGGCCTGGAACGGCACCATCACTTCGTAGTCTTCGACGTAATCGCCGACCAGCATCAGGATTTTTTTCGCGGCCATGGGGAGGACTCCTCTGGGAAATGCTTGGGAGTATTCAAGGTAGACCTTATCCGAACGCTCGGGTAACAGCCGGCTACTACGCCTAATGCGCCAGGCAGTTTGTACACGGACACCTGTAGGAGCTGCGGCAGGCTGCGATCTTTTGACTCTGGTTGTGTAAGCAAGATCAAAAGATCGCAGCGTGCCGCAGCTCCTACAGGTACGAGTCAAGCCAGATAACTGTTGGCGCGCATCGGAGTTGCGATTCAGGCCAGGTAGCCGTCGGCACGCAACAAGGTTTCCAGGCAGTGCTCGCTGATGTTGTAGAACGCCTTCAACTCCTGAATCTTCACCAACAGCTGAGCCGGGTCGACCGGTTCGGCGCGTTTCACCGCCAGAATCATCTTGTTCTTGTTGGTGTGATCCAGCGAGATGAACTCGAACACTTTGGTCTCGTAACCACAGGCTTCAAGGAACAGCGCGCGCAGGCTGTCAGTGACCATCTCCGCCTGCTGCCCGAGGTGCAAACCGTATTGCAGCATCGGTTTGAGCAGCGCCGGGCTCTGGATCTGCAAGCGGATCTGTTTGTGGCAGCACGGCGAGCACATGATGATCGACGCGCCCGAACGGATGCCGGTGTGGATCGCGTAGTCAGTGGCGATATCGCAGGCATGCAGGGCGATCATCACGTCCAGTTCGCTCGGCGCCACGCTGCGCACGTCACCGCATTTGAACACCAGGCCCGGATGATCCAGTTTTGCCGCCGCGGTGTTGCACAGGCTGACCATTTCTTCACGCAACTCGACGCCGGTGACTTCGCCCTCGGCCTTCAAGGTATTGCGCAGGTAATCGTGGATGGCGAACGTCAGGTAGCCCTTGCCCGAACCGAAATCCGCGACCCGCACCGGTTTGTCCAGCGCCAGCGGTGACGAGGTCAGGGCATGGCTGAAGACTTCGATAAACTTGTTGATCTGCTTCCACTTGCGCGACATCGCCGGGATCAGCTCGTGCTGGGCGTTGGTCACGCCCAGGTCCTTGAGGAACGGACGGCTCAGGTCCAGAAAACGGTTTTTCTCGCGGTTGTGCTCGGCCGACGGTGCTTCACGCAATTGCTGAGGTTTGCTCTTGAACAGCGAACTCTTGCCCTTTTTGCTGTATTCCAGCTGGGCTTCGTCAGTCACCGCCAGCAAATGCGCATTTTTGAACGAGGCCGGCAGCAGCTCGGCAATGCTCGCCACGCCTTCGCTCAATGGCAGGTTCTTGGTGATGTCGCGGGTTTTGTAGCGATACACGAACGACAGGCAGGGCTGAGCCTTGACGGTCACAGGCTTGATGATGACGCGCTGCAAGTCCGCTTCTTCACCGACGTACTTGGCCAGTACCAGTTTGATGAAACCGTTCTGCTCGAGGCTGGTTTGCAGCAACTCGATGAACTGGGCGTGGTGATCCGGCGCGGGTTTGGCAGATGGCGTGGAAGGGGCAGTAACGGACATGAACAAGCGGCCTCGGGCGGGGCGAATCGGGAATGGCGGGTATTTTAGGGGGGATGGGGGTTGGGGACACGCTCTTATTTACCCAACGGTTCTTGAAAGCACCCTCACCCCAGCCCTCTCCCAGAGGGAGAGGGGGCCGACCGCGTTGTTTTCTCGAGTTACGCCGACCTGAAACACCGAGTCGAACTCAAGCATCAAAAGCGACAAATTAAGCGGTCAGCTGTAAATCCATAATCGACTCGGTCACTCAGGTCGATGAATAGCGACAGACACCTCGGTCGGCCCCCTCTCCCTCCGGGAGAGGGCTGGGGTGAGGGTTTGGATCTCAAGTCAGCAGACTTATCAGCCCAACACCACCAACCGATTCGGCAACTCATTCCTCACCTGCGTCACCGGCACATGCACCTTGAGCAATTCCCCACACGCCTCGATGCACGTGACAAACCCCTCAAGCGTGCGCCCCTGCCGTACCTGTTCGGTGAACGCCGCAACAATCACGTCCCAGCTTTCATTACCCAACCGTTTCGAAATCCCCTCATCCACCAGAATCTCCACATAGCGCTCGGCCTCGCAGACAAAAATCAGCATGCCGGTGCTGCCCACCGTGTGATGCAGGTTCTGCTCGAGAAACTGTCGCCGCGCCAGATTCGATGCGCGCCAGTGGCGCACTCGGCGGGGTACCAGATGCGTGGTGATCTTCGGCAGGCGAAACAGCAGGCACAGCACGATGAACAGGCCCCACTGCACCAGCAACAGGCTGTGCAGGGTCAGCCAGCCGGTCAGATAATGCACGATACCCGGCAGCACCAGCGCCAACAGGCTGGCCCACAGCAGCGGGATGTACGCGTAATCATCGGCGCGAGCCGCCAGCACCGTAACCAGTTCGGCGTCGGTGTCGCGTTCGACCCGGGCGATTGCCTCGGCGACTTTGCGTTGTTCGTGTTCAGTCAGTAATGCCATGTCAAAAAGTGCCTGCTGATTATTCTTTTAATGTCACCAGCCGCCGGACGATCCACCGCCGCCGAAACTGCCCCCGCCGCCGCTGAAGCCCCCGCCTCCACCGCCGCCGCCAAATCCGCCGCCACCGCCAAAACCTCCACCGCCACCAGAGCCGCCACGGCCGACCGGGAGGATACCGAGCATCTGGCAGACAAACACCGTCAGGATGAACAACATCACCAGAAAAACGAACAACGCCGGGTGTCGGGAGACGAAATCATCGGACGGATCGCCACTCGACTCATACACCGTCGACGGCTCGCCCAGCGGATTTCCGCCCAGCACGACCAGCATCGCCGCCACGCCGTCGCTGATGCCTTTGCTGAAATTGCCGGTCTTGAACGCGGGCGTGATGACTTGATGAATAATCACCGAGGTCTGCGCATCGGTCAGCCGGTCTTCCAGGCCATAACCGACTTCGATGCGCAATTTGCGCTCGTCACGGGCGACGATCAGCAGCGCGCCGTTGTTCTTGTCCTTTTGCCCGATGGCCCAATGGCGGCCGAGCTGGACGCCGTAATCCTCGATGGTGGTGCCTTGCAGATCGGGCAGCGTGACCACGACCAATTGCTCGCCGCTCGCCTGTTCGTGGGCCTGCAACTGTTGGCTCAGTTGCGCACGCACCGACGGCTCGATCATCTGCGCCTGGTCCACCACTCGCCCGCTCAGCGCCGGGAACGTCAACTCGGCCCGGGCGCTGACGGCGAACAGCCACAGCATCAGCACCAGGCACATTTTCAACACACGCATGAATATCCCCCACCGATCCCCCTGTAGGAGCTGCCGCAGGCTGCGATCTTTTGATGTTGTTTTTCAAAATCAAAAGATCGCAGCCTGCGGCAGCTCCTACACAGGATTGTTTAGAACTTCACTTCCGGAGCCTTTTCCGCACCGGGAGTGGTGGCTTCAAAGGTTTCGCGAATCGACAGGTCGCTGTACATCACGCTGTGCCAGAGCCGACCGGGAAAGGTGCGGATCTCGGTGTTGTACTTTTGCACCGCCAGAATGAAATCGCGCCGTGCCACCGCAATTCGATTTTCCGTGCCTTCGAGCTGCGATTGCAGGGCGAGGAAGTTCTGGTTGGCCTTCAGATCCGGGTAACGCTCGGAGACCACCATCAAACGGCTCAACGCGCCGCTCAACTGATCCTGCGCCTGCTGGTACTGCTTGAGCTTCTCGGGATTGTCGAGGGTGCTGGCGTCAACCTGAATCGACGTGGCTTTCGCCCGGGCTTCGATCACCGCGGTCAGGGTTTCCTTCTCGTGGGCGGCATAGCCCTTTACCGTTTCCACCAGATTGGGGATCAGGTCAGCGCGGCGCTGGTACTGGTTCTGCACCTGCCCCCACGCGGCTTTGGCCTGTTCGTCGAGGGTCGGGATGTTGTTGATGCCGCAGGCGGTCAGCAATGTCGCCAGCATCAACAATGTGGCGACCTGCAAACGCGAGCGATAGGTTGGACTTACATTCATTGCAGTGATGCTCCCTGACACATTTCATTTAAAAAGCCGAGCGCGAAACCTTCTCAGCCAGCGGTTGGGGCATAATCGGCCGCGCTACTGGATTGCGACCGGTCAATGGGCTAAAAAGTGCCTGCGCGGTCAAGCTGCCTGCGGTCAACGGTGGTTTTTTGGCTTGGCGTTTTTGAGCCCGCACCCGAACAACAATAGTCGCTCCCTAAATTTTTGGCTGGCCGGCATTGCATTGCCGTTTGCGCCCTTGAGAAAAATATTCATGAAGAAGCTGTGTTTGCTGGGCCTGTTCGTCAGTCTGGCCAGTCATCAAGTATTGGCCGCTGAGACCCCGGTGCCCCTGGAAAACAAGGACGCCTTCATCAGTAATTTGATGAAGCAAATGACCCTCGACGAAAAGATCGGCCAGTTGCGCCTGATCAGCATCGGCCCGGAAATGCCCCGCGAGCTGATCCGCAAAGAAATCGCCGCCGGCAACATCGGCGGCACGTTCAACTCGATCACTCGCCCGGAAAATCGTCCGATGCAGGACGCTGCCATGCGCAGTCGCCTGAAGATTCCGATGTTTTTCGCCTACGACGTGATCCACGGTCACCGTACGATTTTCCCGATTCCGCTGGCCCTCGCCTCGAGCTGGGACATGGACGCCATCGGTCGGTCCGGGCGCGTTGCCGCCAAAGAGGCCGCCGCCGACAGCCTCGACATCACTTTCGCGCCGATGGTCGATATCTCCCGCGACCCGCGCTGGGGCCGTAGTTCCGAAGGTTTCGGTGAAGACACTTATCTGACTTCGCGCATCGCCCGAGTCATGGTCAAGGCCTACCAGGGCGATGCCCCGAACACGGCCGACAGCATCATGGCCAGCGTCAAGCACTTCGCCCTGTACGGCGCGGTCGAGGGCGGTCGTGACTACAACACCGTCGACATGAGTCCGGTGAAGATGTACCAGGATTACCTGCCGCCGTACCGCGCAGCGATTGATGCCGGCGCCGGTGGTGTGATGGTGGCGTTGAACTCGATCAACGGCATTCCGGCCACCGCCGACACCTGGCTGATGAACGATCTGTTGCGCAGAGACTGGGGCTTCAAGGGCTTGGCGGTCAGTGACCATGGTGCGATCTTTGAACTGATCAAACACGGTGTCGCCCGCGACGGTCGTGAAGCGGCGAAGCTGGCAATCAAGGCCGGCATCGACATGAGCATGAACGACACCCTGTACGGCAAAGAGCTGCCGGGCCTGCTCAAGTCCGGCGAGATCGAACAGAAACACATCGACAACGCTGTGCGCGAAGTCCTTGCGGCCAAGTACGACATGGGCCTGTTCAAGGACCCGTACCTGCGCATCGGCAAGGCTGAGGATGATCCGGCCGACACTTACGCCGAAAGCCGTCTGCACCGCGCCGATGCTCGTGACGTCGCGCGTCGCAGCCTGGTGCTGCTGAAGAACCAGAACGAAACCCTGCCACTGAAGAAAACCGCGAAAGTCGCGCTGGTCGGCCCGCTGGCCAAGGCGCCGATCGACATGATGGGCAGTTGGGCTGCCGCCGGTCGTCCAGCGCAGTCGGTCACGCTGTTCGATGGCATGAGCTCGGTCATGGGTGATAAATCCAACCTGATCTACGCCCGTGGCGCCAACATCACCAGCGACAAGAAGGTGCTCGACTACCTGAACTTCCTCAACTTCGATGCCCCGGAAGTGGTTGATGATCCGCGTCCGGCCAACGTGCTGATCGACGAAGCGGTGAAAGCCGCCAAGGATGCTGACGTAATCGTCGCAGCGGTCGGCGAGTCCCGTGGCATGTCCCACGAATCTTCCAGCCGTACCGACCTGAACATCCCGGAAACACAGCGCGAGCTGATCCGCGCGCTGAAAGCCACCGGCAAGCCGTTGGTGCTGGTCTTGATGAACGGCCGCCCACTGACCATTCTCGAAGAGAACCAGTCGGCTGACGCGATTCTGGAAACCTGGTTCAGCGGCACCGAAGGCGGCAACGCCATCGCTGACGTGCTGTTCGGCGACTACAACCCATCGGGCAAACTGCCGGTGACCTTCCCGCGCTCCGTGGGGCAGATTCCGACCTACTACAACCACCTGAGCATTGGCCGGCCGTTCACGCAGGGCAAACCGGGCAACTACACCTCGCAGTATTTCGATGACACGACGGGCCCGCTGTTTCCTTTCGGTTACGGTCTGAGCTACACCGATTTCAGCCTGAGCGACATGGCGCTGTCCTCGACCACGCTGAACGCCACCGGCAAGCTCGACGCCAGTGTCATGGTGAAGAACACCGGCAAGCGTGACGGCGAAACCGTGGTGCAGTTGTACATTCAGGACGTCACCGGTTCGATGATCCGCCCGGTGAAAGAATTGAAGAACTTCCAGAAAATCATGCTCAAGGCTGGCGAGCAGAAAGTCGTGCACTTCACCATCACCGAGGAGGAGCTGAAGTTCTACAACGCCCAGCTCAAGTACGCGGCCGAGCCTGGCAAGTTCAACGTGCAGATCGGCCTGAACTCTCAGGATGTGACGCAGCAGAGCTTTGAGTTGCTGTAATTTTCCAGGCTATGCATAAACCTGTGGGAGCTGGCTTGCCAGCTCCCACAGTGTTTTTTGGTGTAGCAACTAGCCGCGTCTGTCGAGGATGTTGACCACCAACCGATCCACCCAGCCCCAAATCCTCTGCTTCACCCGCCGCCACAACGGCCGGCGCCGCCACTCCTCCAGGCTCACGCGCTGACTCAAGCCGAAATCCTTCTCGAAACTCGCCACCACTGCTGCCGTCAACGACGGATCCAGTGCCTCAAGGTTCGCCTCCAGATTGAAGCGCAAATTCCAGTGATCGAAGTTGCACGAACCGATGCTCACCCAATCGTCCACCAGCACCATCTTCAGGTGCAGGAAGCACGGCTGGTATTCGTAAATCTGCACGCCGGCCTTGAGCAGTCGCGGGTAGTAGCGATGCCCGGCGTAACGCACGGACGGGTGATCGGTGCGCGGCCCGGTCAACAGCAGGCGCACGTCGACACCACGGGCAGCGGCCTTGCGCAGCGAGCGGCGGATGTTCCAGGTCGGCAGGAAGTACGGCGTGGCCATCCAGATGCGTTTGTGCCCGCTGTTCAGCGCGCGAAACAGTGATTGCAGAATGTCGCGGTGCTGGCGGGCGTCGGCGTAGGCCACGCGGCCCATGCCCTGGCCCATGTCCGGCACCTTGGGCAGACGCGGCAAGCCGACATGCGCGGATGGCTTCCAGGCACGGCGATGGCGGTTGGCGATCCATTGGCGGTCGAACAGCAATTGCCAGTCGAGCACCAGCGGCCCGCTGATTTCGACCATCACTTCGTGCCACTCGCTGGTGTCGTGCCCCGGCGTCCAGAACTCATCGGTGACACCGGTGCCACCGACCACCGCCAGCCGCTGATCGACCAGCAGCAGTTTGCGATGGTCACGGTAGAAATTGCCGACCCAGCGCCGCCAGTGCAGGCGATTGTAGAAGCGCAGCTCAACCCCGGCGTGCGTGAGGCGTTTACGCAGGTTCAGGGTAAACGCGAGGCTGCCGTAGTCGTCGAACAGGCAACGCACGCGCACACCACGTTCGGCGGCCAGCACCAGTGCTTGCACGATGGTTTCGGCACAGGCGCCAGCCTCGACCAGGTACAGCTCAAGCTCGATCTGCTCCTGGGCGCTGGCAATCTGCTCAAGCATGCGCGGGAAGAATTGCGGGCCGTCGATCAACAGTTCGAACCGGTTGCCGTCACGCCAGGGGAAAATCGCGCCGCGCATGTCAGCGCGCCGTGAAAATCAGCACCGCACCCACCGGCACCGACAGACTGATGGCCGACAGATCGGCCAATTTGCGCAGGCTTTCCAGCCCTGGGGCGAGATCGAAATCCTCGGCGTTGATCACCACCGGTTCCAGGGTCACCACCTGGAAGCGTCGATCATCAAGACGGGTTGCCAGCAGCTCGGCCGGGTATTCGTGTTGTTTGCCATGCAGATTGACGGTCAGCGGCAGACGTAGTTCCAACTGCGCGCCGGGGGCCAGATCGTTGATCGGACGCAGGTCGATCTGGGTGGTGATGGTCGCCTCGGGGAATTGCTCGATCTGGAACAGCTCCTTGCGCATGCGCTCGTCACGCAGCGGGATGCCGCTGTTGATCGAATCCATCTCGATCTCGACCTCGGCGCGACCGTTCGGATCGACCTTGCCGTGCAGCACCAGAAAGCGCTGCACTTCGGAGATGTGGGCGTTTTTCGTGCTGACAAACGACAGTCGTGACGACTCGCCGTCCAAATACCAATTGGCCTGCGCCGGCAACGTAGCGGCGGCCAGCAGCAGGCAGGACAGGGTTTTGTAGAGAGAGCGGTTGAACATTGAGGACTCGTGGGGGCGATAAACCTGCACGAACCTTAACTGGCTGGGGCGTTATTGCAAAATCGAGATCAAAAGATCGTCCGATCGCGGCCCGGGCCTTCGACAGCTATAGGGTTCCACTGTTGACGCTTCACCTGTGGGAGTTGGCTTGCCAGCGATTGGGCCGGCACAGGTGAAATTTTTGCTGAATGACACGCCGCCATCGCTGGCAAGCCAGCTCCCACAGGGTTCTTTTATTTGCAGGCGAATTGTGCGTTTCAAGGGTTAAGGCGGCAGCCCTGTCGTTCGTTTTGCCATTGCGCGCTATTGCTGCGGCCCATGCCACTGACGGTGATGGTTTTGCTATCGGCGTCATCGCTGAAGCCGCTGGTTGGCAGCCACTGCTTCACATAGCCACGGCAGTATTGGGCGTCGTTGTTCATGACGTAGCGGCACGAACAATATTCTTTCGCGGTGTAGGCGCTGATGATGTCCGGGAAGGCCCAGAGATTTTCGCGCTCGTACCCGATCCAGCCGAGCAGGATGACAAGCAGCACCAGCAAGAACCGCTTCATGGCCGCACCGCCGCAAGCACACGCTTGAGCAGTTCGTTATGGCGGTAACTGCCGTCACGGTCATCGGCGTAACGGACGATCACCATTTTTTCGCTGGGGATCACGTACAGCGCCTGACCCCAATGACCCAGCGCGGCGAAGGTGTCGGGCGGTGCGTCGGGCCATGGCGATGGCGCGTCACTCGCCGGGCGATTGAGCCACCAGTGGCCGCCAGGCACCGCTTCATCCTGATGGGCCTTGTAACCGGCGAAGGGTTTCAGGTTGAACGCGAGCCAATCCTTGGGCAGCAATTGTCGATCATTCCAGCGCCCGTCGCGGGCCATCAATAAACCAACCCGCGCCAGATCCCGGGCCGTGAGGTAAGCGTAAGAAGACGCGACAAAGGTGCCAGTGGCATCGGTTTCCCACACGGCGTGGCGAATGCCCAACGGGTCGAACAGCGCGGTCCACGGATAGTCCGGATATCGCTGCGGGCCGACGATGGATTTCAACGCAGCCGCAAGCAGATTGCTGTCGCCGCTGGAGTAACGGAATGCCTGCCCCGGTACGGCGTAGCTGTCGTGATCGGCGGTGAATTGCGCCATGTCCTGATGACCACGGGTATAGAGCATCGCCACCACCGAGGATTTCAGTGGGGCGTATTCGTAGTCTTCCTGCCAGTCGATGCCTGAGGCCCAGTGCAGCAGATCCGCGAGGGTGATCGCCGGATGTTTGTCCAGCGCCGGGTAAAACTTCACGGCAGGATCATCGAGCTTGAACAGGCCCTCACCGTAGGCGACGCCAAGCACCGCAGCCATCAGGCTTTTGCTGATCGACCAGGTCAGGTGCGGGGTTTGCGCGTTAGTCGGGCCGGCGTAGCGTTCATAGATAATTTTACCGTCGCGGATGATCAACAAGGCATCGGTGCGAATGCCCTGGTGGGTAGTGTCGTCGCGGGGTGGAAAGGCGTAAGCCTCAAGATCCTTCGTCGCGCTGATCTGAGGGCCAACCGGCCATTGTTCGCCGGGCCATGATTCGGCCTGAACGGTGAAGCTGATCAGCAGCAGAAACAGCGACAGGCCTTTGAACATGGTGAGGGCTCTTGGGGAGAACCTGCTGAGGGTAGTCGGGGTTCATGACAGATGTGTGGTGTTTTGCGGCCGCCTTCGCGAGCAAGCTCGCTCCCACAAGGGATCGAGTTTCTTCAATTAAAATGCAATCAAACTGTGGGAGCGAGCTTGCTCGCGAAGGGGCCAGTCAATCCACCGCCAAAGCCTTGGCCAAGCGCTTGAGTCTGGCACCCGAAGCCAACTGCATCACCCCTTGATCGCGCTGCCACATCTGCGCCCAATCCGGATCACCTTCGCTTAACGCCTGGTCCACCTCGCCCTTCAGCGCATCAAACTGCGCAAACAAACCCGCCAACAACACATGCCCCGCAGGATTGTTCGGCGGCTTCCGGCTCATCTCCGCACACCCGGCCAGCAGCGCCAGCAAGCGCAGTTGCAGCGTCTGCGGCCAGTCGCAGTCCTGCGCGACGCCATACAACCAAGCGGTCATCGCGCTTAGTACATAGACATCTTCCAGCGTGCGGAACGGTTTGACGTAAGCATCCCAGCCATCCCCCGCGAGCAACTCGCACAGCGCGCCATCGAGATGCAGCCGGCCATGGCTGATGTCGGGCATCAACGGCAGTGCCGGCAGTTTTTCCACCGTCACACCGGACTCGCCGGGATACGCCACCGCCAGACTCAGGCGCGGCATTTCGCCGGGCTCTTCACAGCGTGCGGCAATCAGCAGCCAGTCCGCCGCATCGCCGGCCGTGACGAAATCCTTACGGCCGCTCAAGCGCAAATCCGTCAGCCGCGTTTGCATGTCGGCCGGGCGCAAGCTGCGCTGTTCGGTCGCACACAACGCGCCGAGGCTCAGCGGTGCGCTCGGCCACAGCATGCGCAATGCCGCTTGATAACCGACCAGAAACGCCAATCCCGGTGTCGCCATCCGCCGCCCACCCGCCACGGCCAATTCGAACGGCGTGACGTTGCCCAACTGCTGCAACAAGGTCGCGAAACCCTCCGCCAGGTCAGCAACGGCGGGCAATCGTTCATGGCTTTGCAGCAGATCTGGCCAGGGCATAAGAGGCTCCTTGTGGGCTGTCATATAAGCATCACCAAAGGTTCATGGCGATGACACCGGGGCTACATAGCCTGACTTTGCACAACACGGCTGCATAAAGAAAGTCGATCGGCTGCAACCCACGACGGGTTAAAGGCCCGTACGGAGATTTACATGACTCAGATCGCCCGCATCAGCGACACCGGCAATGAACGCCGCCTGCAAGCCGAACGCCTGATCGGCGCCGATGCCTTGCAGCAAGCCCAGGCCTTGCGCTTCAACGTCTTCAGCGGCGAGTTCAACGCCAAGCTGAAAGGCGCGGAGCTGGGTCTGGACATGGATGATTATGATGTTCACTGCAGCCACATCGGCGTGCGGGATCTGAACACCGGTCGCTTGGTGGCGACCACGCGTTTGCTTGATCACACCGCCGCCAGCAGCCTCGGCAAGTTCTACAGCGAAGAAGAATTCAGCCTGCACGGCCTCGCCCACCTGAAAGGCCCGATCCTGGAAATCGGTCGCACCTGCGTCGACCCGGCCTACCGTAACGGCGGCACGATTGCAGTGTTGTGGGGCGAGTTGGCGGAAGTATTGAATGAGGGCGGCTACAGCTATTTGATGGGTTGCGCGAGCATCCCGATGCAGGACGGCGGCGTCCAGGCCCACGCGATCATGCAGCGTCTGCGCGAACGTTATCTGTGCACCGAAAACTTGCGCGCCGAGCCGAAAAAACCGCTGCCGACCCTCGATATTCCGTCGAACGTGATCGCCGAAATGCCACCGCTGCTCAAGGCTTACATGCGCCTTGGCGCGAAGATCTGCGGCGAGCCGTGCTGGGACGAAGATTTCCAGGTTGCCGACGTGTTCATCCTGCTCAAGCGCGACGAACTCTGCCCGCGCTATGCCAAACACTTCAAGGCAGCCGTGTGATGAGCCGGTTGCGGGTGTACGCGCGGATCGCGCGAGTGCTGGTGGTAGTGTCGCTGGGGTTGACCATGGCCAGTCTGTTCGGCGTGTTTGAGCGGATCGGCCTGGCGCATTCGATGGAACGCCGCCAGCGCTGGTCGCGCTTTTTCATGGCACGCCTGAGCAATGCCCTGCCCTTTCGCATGACCGTGCACGGTGAACTGCCAAAACAGCCGATGCTGTGGGTCAGCAATCATGTGTCGTGGACCGATATTCCACTGCTGGGCATGCTCACGCCGCTGTCTTTTCTGTCCAAGGCCGAAGTGCGTACCTGGCCGGTGGCCGGTTGGCTCGCGGCGAAGGCTGGCAGTCTGTTTATCCGTCGCGGTTCGGGTGACAGCCAGTTGATCCGCAAGCAGATGACCCGTCACCTGCAAACCGATCATTCACTGCTGATGTTCCCCGAAGGCACCACCACCGACGGCCGTTCGCTGCGCACTTTCCACGGTCGCTTGCTGTCAGCGGCGATTGATTCAGAGGTGATGCTGCAACCGGTGGCGATCCGTTATCTGCGTGATGGCGAAATCGATACGCTGGCGCCGTTCATTGGTGACGACGATCTGCTGTCGCATTTGATGCGCCTGTTCAGCAATGATTGCGCCGATGTTGAAGTGCATCTGCTCAAGCCGATCGCCTGCCATGGACGGGAACGTGCGGCGCTGGCGTTTGAAGCGCAGCAGGCGGTGCAGAAGGTGTTGTTTGGCGAAGTGGCGAAACCGGCCGAACCGCGTCGTGCGGGCGAGCTGATCGCTGCCTGAAACACACAGCCCCCTGTGGGAGCGAGCTTGCTCGCGAAGGCGTCTTTTCAGTCAACTCATCTATGGCTGATACACCGCATTCGCGAGCAAGCTCGCTCCCACAGGGATTTACTGTGTCGCAGAGTGCTGGGCGAAGTCTTGCAGTTGGGGGTAAAACAATCTGAAGTCCTCACTCAGCGGCTCATACAACCGCCGCAACTCCTGCATCGCCCCCGCCAATTCCTCCGGCCGGCTCAACCGCCGCGAGATCCCGCGCAACACCTGGTCCAGCACTTCAAATTCCTCATACGAGCCCAGCCAGTCATTGGCGACCATGTGCGGTGCGATCTTCGCCAGGCGCTCGGGCAATTGCGGTTCACGGGACAAGACCCGATAAACGTCAGCGGTAAACTGCGCCAGCGGCTGATCGGCATACAACCGCCAATCTCGCGCCAGGCAATGGTCGAAAAATACATCGAGGACGATCCCGGCATAACGCCGACGGGTATCAGAAAACCGCCCCAGCGCGATGTCCACCAGCGGATGGCGATCAGTGAACACGTCGATCCGTCGGTGCAGTTGAATCCCCGCTTCGACCTCCGGGGCAAATTGCCCTTGCAGCCGACCTTTGACGAAATCGCCATACAGACTGCCGAGTAATTGATCGGGGCGCTGGCCACCGAGATGCAAATGTGCGAGATAGTTCATGGGCGCAGCTTAGCACCGCGCCCTCGTTTCAATACACCCAACGCATCATTATAACCCGATATACCGATTTATGCGGTCATCAGATCAAAATCATATTGGTATATCGCGAAGTACCGATTTAAAGTTCGCCTCATCGCGATATAGCGCTACAGACATCACGAGCCCAAAGCCATGAACCTCGACCTCGACGAAATAATAAAAGCCCTGGCACACCCAGTACGGCGAGACATTCTCAACTGGCTGAAAGACCCGAAAGGCGAATTCCCGGAACAGCTGCACAACCACGAGTACGGCATCTGTGCCGGACAGATCGATCAACGCTGCGGCCTGTCGCAATCAACCGTGTCGGCACATTTGGCGACCCTGCAACGGGCCGGACTGATCAGCAGTCAGAAGGCCGGGCAATGGCACTTTTTCAAACGTAACGAGGACGTGATTCAGGCGTTCCTCAGCACCCTCAGTAAAGAGCTCTGACCCTTAACGTCAGCCAGCCCACAAGGAAACAACGATGCCCCTCTCACTACTCATACTCGCCTTGAGCGCCTTCGCCATCGGCACCACCGAGTTCGTCATTATGGGCCTGCTGCCCGATGTGGCGGCCGACCTCGGTGTGTCGATTCCTGGCGCCGGCTGGCTGGTGACCGGTTACGCCCTGGGCGTGGCCATCGGTGCGCCGTTCATGGCACTGGCCACCGCCAAACTGCCGCGCAAGGCTGCACTGGTTGCGTTGATGGGCATCTTCATTGTCGGCAACTTGCTCTGTGCGATGGCCAGCGACTACAACGTGCTGATGTTCGCCCGTGTGGTCACCGCGCTGTGCCACGGCGCGTTCTTTGGTATCGGTTCGGTAGTGGCCGCAGGTCTGGTGGCGCCGAACAAACGCGCCTCGGCAGTCGCGTTGATGTTCACCGGTTTGACCCTGGCGAACGTCCTCGGCGTACCACTGGGCACCGCGCTGGGCCAGGAAGCTGGCTGGCGTTCGACCTTCTGGGCAGTGACCGTGATCGGTGTGATCGCGCTGATCGGCCTGATCCGCTTCCTGCCAGCCAAGCGTGACGAAGAAAAACTCGACATGCGTGCCGAACTCGCCGCCCTCAAAGGCGCCGGCATCTGGCTGTCGTTGAGCATGACCGCACTGTTCGCCGCCTCGATGTTCACCCTCTTCACCTACGTCGCCCCGCTGCTCGGCGATGTCACCGGCGTCTCGCCAAAAGGCGTGACCTGGACCTTGCTGTTGATCGGCCTCGGTTTGACGGTCGGCAATATCATCGGCGGCAAACTGGCGGACAAACGCCTCGCTGCCACCCTGATTGGCGTGTTCGTGGCGATGGCGGTGATTTCCACGGTGTTGAGCTGGACCAGCGTCGCGCTGATCCCGACCGAAATCACCCTGTTCCTCTGGGCCACTGCTTCATTCGCGGCGGTACCGGCACTGCAAATCAACGTGGTGACCTTCGGCAAAGCGGCACCGAACCTCGTCTCGACCCTGAACATCGGTGCGTTCAACGTCGGTAATGCCCTCGGCGCCTGGGTCGGCGGCAGCGTCATCGCCCACGGTTTCGGCCTGACCAGCGTGCCTCTGGCGGCGGCAGCCCTGGCGGTGCTTGCCCTGCTGGTGACCCTGATTACTTTCCGTCAGAACGGCAATGCCGATCTGGCCCCCGCTACTCATTGATTAACCACTTCACTTAAGAGGGTTGTATTTCATGGCAACTATTTTTGATCCAATCAAACTGGGCGACATCGAGCTGACCAACCGCATCATCATGGCCCCGCTGACCCGCTGCCGCGCCGACGAAGGTCGCGTACCGAATGCGCTGATGGCCGAGTACTACGTACAACGCGCCTCCGCCGGCCTGATCCTCAGCGAAGCCACTTCGGTGACCCCGATGGGCGTCGGCTACCCGGACACCCCGGGCATCTGGTCCAACGATCAGGTGCGCGGCTGGACCAACGTGACCAAAGCGATTCACGGTGCCGGCGGCAAGATCTTCCTGCAACTGTGGCACGTGGGTCGGGTCTCTCACCCTTCGTATCTGAACGGTGAAGCGCCAGTCGCACCGAGCGCTATCCAGCCCAAAGGTCACGTCAGCCTGGTGCGTCCAATGGCCGACTACCCAACCCCGCGCGCACTGGAAACCTCTGAAATCGCCGAAATCGTCGACGCCTATCGCACCGGTGCCGAGAACGCCAAGGCGGCCGGTTTTGATGGCGTGGAAATCCACGGCGCCAACGGTTACCTGCTCGACCAGTTCCTGCAAAGCAGCACCAACCAGCGCACCGACAACTACGGCGGCTCCCTGGAAAACCGTGCTCGCTTGCTGCTGGAAGTGACTGACGCGGCCATCGAAGTCTGGGGCGCCGGTCGTGTCGGCGTGCACCTGGCACCACGCGCCGACTCCCACGACATGGGCGACGACAACCTGGCTGAAACCTTCACCTACGTGGCCCGCGAACTGGGCAAACGTGGCATCGCATTCATCTGCTCCCGCGAGAAAGAAGGCGCCGACAGCCTCGGCCCGCAACTCAAAGAAGCTTTCGGCGGCCCGTACATCGCCAACGAACGCTTCACCAAGAATAGCGCCAACGAATGGCTGGCCAGCGGCAAAGCGGACGCCGTGGCGTTCGGTGTGCCGTTCATTGCCAACCCGGATCTGCCAGCGCGCTTGAAAGCTGACGCACCGCTGAACGAACCGCACCCGGAAACCTTCTACGGGAAAGGGCCGGTTGGCTATATCGACTATCCGGCGCTGTAAGCGTTAACGCAGAAATGCAGAAACGCAAAAGCCCCCGGACTTGTGAGAGTCGGGGGCTTTTTTGTGTTCGCCTGGAGGTTGATGCCGTGGCGTGAGACTTAGCCCCTCACCCCAGCCCTCTCCCGAGGGAGAGGGAGCCGATTGGTGTGGGTTTCAGATTTTGCGTTCAGCGGGATATTTCAGGTCGGCGTAGTTTGGATTAACAACCCGGTCAGTCCCCTCTACCTCTGGGAGAGGGTTAGGGTGAGGGCAAGCGGTTCACACTCGTTCACACGCACGACACAAAAACCCTACAAAATCCGTAGTTCACTACGTATAAACTTCGCGCCACAAACGTATATAGAAGCAGGCCAATTGACATAAGCTGCGCCAATTACACATTGTTCATTTGCGCAGGCTGGGGCTCAGGCGCAGCATGTCCAATCCTGTATCGACCCAGCGTTCGGCCTCGGCGTGCAACTCGAAGCTGTCCGGCGCCAACAGCCACCCATAGAGGAGGCCATCAATATAGGCATGAATGCTGATGGCCGCACGGGCAGTGTCGAGATCTTCCGGCAACTGGCCGCGATTCACCGCATTACGCAGGGTCAATCCGATGCGCACATTGCAATCGAGACTGGCCGTCCGGCGCTGCTGGCGCAGATCGCACATTTCATCGGTGAACTCGCACTTATGAAACAGAATTTCGTTGATGCGACGGGTCTTCGGGTCCAGCGCAACTTGATGAAACAAATGAATCAACAATTTGCGCATGCAGCCCAACGGGTCGAGTTCGTCTTCGCTTTCACTGGCTTTGGCCAGTTCATCCAGCGGCTCATGCAAGCTGTCGAGCATGGCCTGCACCAGATCAGCCTTGTTGCTGAAGTGCCAGTAGATGGCGCCGCGCGTGACGCCGGCCATTGTCGCGATATCCGCCAAGGTCGTGCGGGCCACGCCCCTTTCATAAAACGCTTTCTCTGCCGCTTCGAGAATCTGGCTGCGCGTTTCCTGAGCTTCTTCTTTGGTACGACGGACCATGGCAGTAAAACCTCAAACAGGATGTTTCAGGGATGGCTTGAATATCCGCTGAATAAAGAGGGGATCAATCTCTATCGAATCGTCTCCCCGGCCTACAATTTCGAACCTTGCGACGACTTTTGTAACAGGGTGGGTACGCAGTCAAGGTGTTTACAAACAACCATGAACGTAAGTATATTGCTTAGCACGCTACTTATCCACCCGATTTTTTTTCACCCTTCCACACTTCTTGTGCGTTTTTTGCGCGCCTGACCCGAGGATTTTCATGCAATTCAAGCCAGCTGTTACCGCTCTGGTCACTGCCGTCGCCCTGGCATCGCTGCTCAGCGGATGTAAAAAGGAAGAAGCGGCACCGGCCGCTCCGCCTCCTCAGGTCGGCGTCGTCACCCTGCAACCACAAGCGTTTACCCTCACCTCCGAACTGCCGGGCCGCACCAGTGCGTTCCGCATCGCTGAAGTGCGACCACAGGTCAACGGCATCATTCTCAAGCGTCTGTTCAAGGAAGGCGGCGATGTCAAAGCCGGCCAGCAGCTGTATCAGATCGATCCGTCAATCTATGACGCGACCCTGAAAAGCGCCGAAGCCAACCTGCGTTCAACCAAGTCGATCTCCGACCGCTACAAGCAATTGGTCGATGAGCAAGCCGTAAGCCGTCAGGAATACGATACAGCCGTGGCCAATCGCATGGAATCGGAAGCGTCCTTGCAGACCGCACAGATCAATGTGCGCTACACCAAGGTCTACGCCCCGATTTCCGGTCGCATCGGTCGCTCTTCGGTCACCGAAGGCGCACTGGTCAGCAACGGCCAGACTGACGCGATGGCAACGATCCAGCAGTTGGACCCGATCTACGTCGACGTCACCCAGTCTTCGGTTGAATTGCTGGAACTGCGCCGTGAACTGGAAAGTGGTCGACTGCAAAAGTCCGGCGACAACTCGGCGGCGGTCAAGCTGACATTGGAAGACGGCAGCCAGTACAAGCTAGACGGTAAGCTGGAATTCTCCGAAGTGACGGTCGATCCGACTACCGGTTCCGTGACCCTGCGCGCCGTGTTCCCGAACCCGGATCACACGCTGTTGCCAGGCATGTTCGTCCGCGCCCAATTGCAGGCCGGTGTTAACGCCGCCGCCATTCTGGCGCCACAACAAGGCGTGACCCGTGACCTCAAAGGCGTTCCGACCGCACTGGTCGTCGGCGCCGACAACAAGGTTGAGTTGCGTCAGCTCAAGGCCAGCCGCACCGTCGGCAGCCAGTGGCTGATCGAAGACGGTCTGAAGGCCGGTGATCGTCTGATCACCGAAGGTCTGCAGTACGTCCGTCCAGGTGCCGAGGTCAATCCGACCGAAGCGACCAACGTAGGCAACAAGAACCCGGCCCCCGCACAGGCAGCTGATAAAGCCGCCGGCGGCAAAGGGGAGTAACCCATGTCAAAATTCTTCATCGACCGTCCGATTTTCGCCTGGGTAATTGCCCTGGTGATCATGTTGGTCGGGGCACTTTCGATCCTGAAATTACCGATCAACCAGTACCCGAGCATTGCGCCACCGGCCATTGCGATCTCCGTGACCTACCCGGGCGCTTCGGCGCAAACCGTGCAAGACACCGTGGTCCAGGTGATCGAGCAACAGCTCAACGGTATCGACAACTTGCGTTATGTCTCGTCGGAAAGTAACTCCGACGGCAGCATGACCATCACGGCGACCTTCGAGCAAGGCACCAACTCCGACACCGCGCAGGTGCAGGTTCAGAACAAGCTGAACCTCGCTACCCCGCTGTTGCCGCAGGAAGTGCAGCAACAAGGTATCCGCGTGACCAAGGCAGTGAAAAACTTCCTGCTGGTGATCGGCGTGGTATCGCGTGACGGCAGCATGAACAAGGACGACCTGTCCAACTACATCGTGTCGAACATGCAGGATCCGATCTCCCGTACTGCCGGTGTCGGTGACTTCCAGGTCTTCGGTGCCCAGTACGCGATGCGCATCTGGCTCGACCCGGCCAAGTTGAACAAATACAACCTGACCCCGAGCGACGTCAGCACCGCGATCTCGGCGCAAAACGTGCAGATCTCGTCGGGTCAACTCGGCGGTTTGCCGGCGCTGCCTGGCCAGCAACTGAACGCCACGATCATCGGCAAGACCCGTCTGCAGACTGCCGAGCAGTTCAAGGCGATTCTGCTGAAGGTTAATCAGGACGGCTCACAAGTACGCGTCGGTGATGTTGCCGACGTCGGTCTGGGCGGTGAAAACTCCAGCATCGCGGCGCAGTTCAACGGCAAACCGGCCTCCGGTCTGGCGGTAAAACTGGCCAACGGCGCCAACGCCCTCGACACGGCCAAGGCACTGCGCAAGACGATTGACGACCTCAAGCCGTTCTTCCCGCAAGGCATGGAAGTGGTGTTCCCGTACGACACCACTCCGGTGGTGACCGAGTCGATCAAGGGTGTGGTTGAAACCCTGGTCGAAGCAATCGTGCTGGTGTTCCTGGTGATGTTCCTGTTCCTGCAGAACTTCCGCGCCACCGTCATCACCACGATGACCGTGCCGGTGGTATTGCTGGGTACGTTCGGCATCCTCGCGGCGTTTGGCTTCAGCATCAACACCCTGACCATGTTCGGTATGGTGCTGGCCATCGGCTTGCTGGTGGACGACGCCATCGTTGTGGTGGAAAACGTCGAGCGGGTGATGAGCGAAGAAGGCTTGTCACCGAAGGAAGCGACCAAGAAGTCCATGGGTCAGATCCAGGGCGCACTGGTCGGTATCGCGTTGGTACTGTCGGCGGTTCTGTTGCCGATGGCGTTCTTCAGCGGTTCCACCGGTGTGATCTACAAACAGTTCTCGATCACCATCGTCTCGGCCATGGCCCTGTCGGTGCTGGTTGCCCTGATCTTCACCCCGGCGCTCTGCGCGACCATGCTCAAGCCGATTCCGAAGGGCGAGCACGGCACGCCGAAAACCGGTTTCTTCGGCTGGTTCAACCGTAACTTCGACCGCGGCGTGCGCAGCTATGAGCGCGGTGTCGGCAACATGCTGACGCGCAAGGCCCCGTATCTGCTGGCTTACGTGCTGATCGTGGTTGGCATGATCTGGCTGTTCACACGTATTCCGACCGCGTTCCTGCCGGAAGAAGACCAAGGCGTGCTGTTCGCTCAGGTGCAAACCCCGGCCGGTGCCAGTGCCGAACGTACGCAAGTCGTGATCGACGAAATGCGCACCTACCTGCTGGAAAAAGAATCCAGCTCCGTGGCCTCGGTGTTCACCGTCAACGGCTTCAACTTCGCCGGTCGCGGCCAGAGCTCGGGTCTGGCGTTCATCATGCTCAAACCGTGGGACGAGCGTGATGCGAACAACAGCGTGTTTGCCCTCGCCCAGCGTGCCCAGCAGCACTTCTTTACCTTCCGCGATGCGATGGTGTTTGCCTTTGCCCCGCCGGCAGTACTGGAGCTGGGTAACGCCACCGGTTTCGACGTGTTTCTGCAGGACCGCGCCGGTCTCGGTCACGAAAAACTGATGGAAGCGCGCAACCAGTTCCTCGGTCTCGCGGCGCAGAGCAAAGTGCTGTATCAGGTGCGTCCGAACGGTCTGAACGACGAGCCGCAATACCACCTGGAAATCGACGACGAGAAAGCCCAGGCCCTAGGCTTGAGCCTTTCAGACATCAACAGCACGCTGTCGATCTCCTTCGGTAGTAGCTACGTCAACGACTTCATCGACCGTGGTCGGGTGAAAAAGGTTTACCTGCAAGGTCAGGCCGGTGCTCGCATGAGCCCTGAAGACTTGAAGAAGTGGTACGTACGCAACAACGTCGGAACCATGGTGCCGTTCTCCGCGTTCGCCAAGGGCGAGTGGATCTACGGTTCGCCGAAACTGGCTCGATACAACGGCGTGGAAGCCATGGAGGTGCTCGGTTCTCCGGCGCCGGGTTACTCCACGGGTGAAGCGATGGCCGAAGTCGAAGCGATTGCCAAGAAGCTGCCGGCCGGTGTCGGTATCTCCTGGACCGGTCTGTCCTACGAGGAACGACTGTCCGGTTCGCAAGCACCAGCGCTCTACGCCCTGTCGCTGCTGATGGTGTTCCTGTGTCTCGCGGCGCTGTATGAGAGCTGGTCGATTCCGATCGCGGTCATGCTTGTGGTTCCGCTGGGGATCATTGGTGCGTTGCTGGCCACCAGCCTGCGCGGTCTGTCCAACGACGTGTACTTCCAGGTGGGGCTGTTGACGACCATCGGTCTGGCAGCGAAAAACGCCATTCTGATTGTCGAGTTCGCCAAAGAGTTGCATGAGCAAGGGCGCAGTCTGCGCGAAGCGGCGATTGAAGCCTGCCGCATGCGTCTGCGACCGATCATCATGACCTCGCTGGCCTTCGTCCTCGGTGTTGTACCGTTGGCGATCTCCACGGGCGCAGGTTCGGGCAGCCAGCACGCAATCGGTACTGGCGTAATTGGCGGTATGATCACCGCCACCGTACTCGCCATTTTCTGGGTCCCACTGTTCTTCGTCACCGTGTCGTCCATAGGTCAGCGTAAAAACGCCGACAAGGATGACGCCGTAGAAACTCCTAAAGAGGCTGGCCAATGAGCAAGTCGCTACTCTCCCTCGCAGTCGCCGCCTTCGTGCTGAGCGGTTGCTCGCTGATACCTGACTATCAGCAGCCTGAGGCTCCGGTCGCAGGCCAGTACCCACAGGGCCCGGCGTACTCGCCGGCCCAGGCACCGGCGCAAGCCGCTGCCGAGCAGGGCTGGAAGCAGTTTTTCCATGACCCGGCCCTGCAACAGCTGATCCAGGTCTCGCTGGAAAACAACCGCGACCTGCGTGTTGCGGCACTGAACATCGACGCTTATGCGGCTCAGTACCGCATTCAGCGTGCCGACCTGTTCCCGGCGGTTTCGGCCAATGGCAGCGGCAGCCGTCAGCGTCTGCCGGCGCGTGCGTCGCAGACTGGAGAGTCGATGATCAGCAGTTCGTACTCCGCCACCGTTGGCATCAGCGCCTACGAACTCGACCTGTTCGGTCGGGTGCGCAGCCTGAGCGAACAAGCGCTGCAACAATACTTCGCCACTGAAGAAGCGCGTCGCAGCACCCAGATCAGTCTGGTCGCCAGCGTTGCCAACGCCTACCTGACCTGGCAGGCCGACAAGGAACTGCTCAAGCTGACTCAGGACACCCTCGGTGCCTTTGAAGAAAGCTACAAGCTGACCAGTCGCAGCAACGAAGTCGGTGTGGCTTCGGCGCTGGACCTGGCGCAGTCGCGCACCTCGGTGGAAAACGCCCGTGCGCAACTGGCGCGTTACACCCGCCAGGTGGCTCAGGACGAAAACAGTCTGACCCTGCTGCTCGGCACCGGTATCCCAGGCAATCTGCAAACGGCCAAACCGCTGGCCGATGATCTGCTCAGCGACGTACCGCCGGGCCTGCCATCGGACCTGCTGCAACGTCGTCCGGATATCCTTCAGGCCGAGTACAACCTGAAGGCTGCCAACGCCAACATCGGCGCCGCCCGTGCAGCGTTCTTCCCAAGCATCAGCCTGACTGCCAACGCCGGTACGCTCAGTCCGGATCTGTCCGGTCTGTTCAAGGGTGGTTCGGGGACGTGGCTGTTCCAGCCGCAGATCAACCTGCCGATCTTCAACGCCGGCAGCCTGCGCGCCAGCCTCGACTACGCCAAGATCCAAAAAGACATTGGCGTGGCGAACTACGAGAAGTCCATTCAAACGGCCTTCCAGGAAGTCGCCGACGGCCTGGCCGCACGCCAGACCTACACCGAGCAGTTGCAAGCGCAGCGTGACTTCGTGCAGGCCAACCAGGATTACTACCGCCTGGCCGAGCGTCGTTACCGCATCGGTGTCGACAGCAACCTGACCTTCCTCGATGCCCAGCGTCAGCTGTTCAGCGCCCAACAAGCGCTGATCACCGACCGCCTCGCGCAGCTGACCAGTGCGGTCAACCTGTACAAGGCATTGGGCGGTGGCTGGAATGAGCAAACCGCGCAGAACGAACCGCTGAAAGAAGAAGCACCGAAGATGAAGCTGTTCTGATCATCTGCTGAACACAGAGAGCCCACCGTTTGGTGGGCTTTTTGTTGTCTGCCCAAAGGTTGTGCTGTCTGCACCCGCCCCATCGCTGGCAAGCCAGCTCCCACAGTGTTCTCGGGTGCACCCAAAATGTGACATCAACACAAAAACATGTGGGAGCTGGCTTGGCAGCGATGAGGCCCTGACTTTCCACACAAAGCCCGGCTCAATCTTGCGTTCGATAATCGCCCCAAAACCACTTTCCCCAATTGAAACCCGCCATCCCCGCCCCGCACCATTCATCCCACAAAACCAATAACATCAGGTTCGACACCATGCCCCCGCGCCCTGCCCTGTCCGGCTGATCACCGCCGCCTCATCCCGAATTCTGCACACCCATGCCCGTCGCGAAAGCGTCGGCAACGGATCCCGTTCGACCCAAAAAATAACAAGAGACTCTGCGATGCCTCATCCAACTGCGCCGTACGCAATCCCCAGTCTGATCGCCCTGGCACTGGCCGGTGCCGCGTTGCCCGTTGCGGCTGAAGAAGCCGGTTTTGTCGAAGGCGCCAAGGTCAACCTGAACCTGCGCAACTTCTACATCAACCGCAACTTCACCAACCCGACCAAGGCTCAGGGCAAGGCTGAAGAGTGGACACAAAGCTTCATCCTCGACGCCAAATCCGGCTTCACCCAGGGCACCGTCGGTTTCGGCATGGACGTGCTGGGGCTGTATTCGGTGAAGCTCGATGGCGGTAAAGGCACGGGTGGCACGCAGCTGTTGCCCCTGGATCATGACGGTCGCCCGGCGGACAACTTTGGCCGCACCAACGTCGCGTTCAAAGCGAAGTTGGCGCAGACAGAAGTGAAGGTCGGCGAATGGATGCCGGTGTTGCCGATCCTGCGTTCGGACGACGGTCGCTCGTTGCCGCAAACCTTTCGTGGCGGCCAGATCACTTCGAAGGAAATCGACGGCCTGACCCTCTACGGCGGCCAGTTCCGCGCCAACAGCCCGCGCGATGACAGCAGCATGAGCGACATGTCGATGACCGGCAAAGCGGCGTTCACCTCAGATCGCTTCAACTTCCAGGGCGGTGAATATGCGTTCAACGAAAAACGCACGCAGATCGGTTTGTGGAATGCCGAGCTCAAGGACATCTACAGCCAGCAATACATCAACCTGATCCACAGTCAGCCCGTGGGCGACTGGACCCTGGGCGCCAACCTCGGTTTCTTCTACGGCAAGGACGACGGCAGCGCGCGCGCCGGAGATCTCGACAACAAAACCTGGTCCGGGATGTTCTCGGCCAAATATGGCGGCAACACCTTCTATGTCGGCCTGCAAAAACTCACCGGCGACAGCGCCTGGATGCGCGTCAACGGCACCAGCGGCGGCACCCTGGCCAACGACAGCTACAACGCCAGTTATGACAATGCGCAGGAACGTTCCTGGCAGCTGCGCCACGACTACAATTTCGCCGCCATGGGCGTTCCCGGCCTGACCCTGATGAACCGCTACATCAGCGGCGACAACGTCCACACCGGCACCGTCACCGACGGCAAGGAATGGGGCCGCGAATCGGAACTGGGCTACACCGTGCAGAGCGGCGCACTCAAGAACCTCAACGTCAGATGGCGCAACTCGACCATGCGCCGGGATTTCAGCAACAACGAGTTTGATGAGAACCGGTTGATCGTCAGCTATCCGATCAGTTTGCTCTGAACACGGATCTCCCCTGTGGGAGCGAGCTTGCTCGCGGAAGCGGTTTGTAATTCAGCAGAGTTGTCGACTGATACGCCGCCATCGCTGGCAAGCCAGCCCCCACAGGTTCTTCTGTCGCTCACAAAGTATGAGTTCACTGAAGATCCTTGTGGGAGCTGGCTTGCCAGCGATGGCGTCAGCTCAAACAACCTTACTCCCGCGATTCAACACCCAGCTCATCCCACACAGACTCCGCCAGATGAAACGTCGCATTCGCCGCCGGAATCCCGCAGTAGATCGCGCTCTGCATGATCACTTCCTTGATCTCGCCCCGGCTCACGCCATTATTGGCCGCAGCGCGCAGGTGCAGTTTCAGCTCGCCCTCGCGGTTCATGCCAATCAGCATGGCGATGGTGATCAGGCTGCGCGTGTGCCGAGGCAAGCCTGGGCGGGTCCAGATGTCGCCCCAGGCGTGGCGGGTGATCATCTCCTGAAATTCCGAGTTGAACTCGGTCAGTGTGGTCAGGCTGCGATCGACATGCGCGTCGCCCAACACCGCGCGGCGGACCTGCATGCCTTCGTCGTAACGTTGTTTCTCGTCCACAAAATCTTCCTCACTGAACCTGTAAAAACGCCAACACGCGATCGCTGAAAGCTGTACCTGCCTGCACGTTGGAAAGATGCGCCGCATAGAACTCGACGTACTCGGCACCGCGCACATGTTCCTGAATGAAGTGCCCGCCGGACGGTGGCGTCACCGCGTCTTCAGTGCCGGCGATCACCAGCAACGGCAGGTTGATCGAACTCAGTTGCTCGCGGAAATCAGCATCCCGCACTGCCGCGCAATTGGCCGCATAACCTTCTGGCGAAGTCGCGGCGAGCATGTCGGTAATCTGCTTGGCCGCCGCCGGATGGGCTTGAGAAAAGTCCGGGGTAAACCACCGCGCAATCGACGCATCGCGCAAGGCAACCATCGCTGCCGGGCCGTCGCGTAGCACCGTTTCGATGCGCGGGTTCCACACCGACGGATCACCGATTTTCGCCGCCGTGTTGCACACGATCAGTTTGTGCAAACGATGACCTGCATTGATCCCCAGCCACTGGCCGATCAACCCGCCCATGGATAATCCGCAGAAATGCGCGCGCTCGATGTGCAGCGCATCCAGCAGTCCGAGCACGTCGTGGCCCAGTTGCTCGATGCTGTACGGCCCCGGCGTCACCAGCGATTTGCCGTGCCCGCGAGTGTCGAAACGCAGCACGCGAAAGTGTTCGGTAAATGCCGGCATCTGCGCATCCCACATGTGCAGATCGGTGCCCAGCGAGTTGGACAGCACCAGCACCGGCGCATCGACCGGGCCTTCAATTTGATAGTGCAGTTCGCCATCGGCGAGTTGAACGAAAGCCACAGACCTCTCCTTCAGACAGTCAACGCGTTGTGTTCGGCCACCGCTCGCTCGACCCAGACCTGCGCCTGACCGAGGTAATGGGCGGGATTCATAAGATGATCCAGTTCAGCGCAGCTCAATTGCCCAGTGACCTGCGGCTCGTCACCGAGCACGGTGCGCAAGTGGCGCTGCTCGGCCACTGCACGTTTGCAGCATTGTTCGAGCAAGTGATGCGCGGTGTCGCGGCCAACCCGTTGTGCGAGCACGATGCTCACCGCTTCGGCCAGCACCAGCCCTTGAGTCAGGTCGAGGTTGCGCGCCATGCGTGCTGCATCGACTTCCAGCCCTTGCGCGAGCAGTCGTGCCTGTTGCAGCGATCCCGAGACGAGGCAGCAGATTTCAGGCAGGGTTTCCCATTCGGCATGCCACAAACCGAGGCTGCGTTCGTGCTCCTGCGGCATCGCACTGAACAGCGTCGACACCAGCCCCGGCACTCGCGTGGCGGCGCTGATCAACACCGCCGCGCCGACCGGATTGCGCTTATGCGGCATGGTCGAAGAACCGCCCTTGCCCGGTGCCGATGGCTCGAAAACTTCAGCCGCTTCGGTCTGCATCAACAGGCTGATGTCGCGGCCAAATTTGCCGAGGCTGCCGGCGATCAAACCGAGCACCGCGCCAAACTCCACCACGCGATCACGCTGGGTGTGCCACGGCTGTTCCGGCAAGGTCAGTTGCAATTCTTCGGCCAAGGCTTGGGCAATCGGCAATGCCTGCTCGCCCAGTGCCGCGAGCGTGCCCGACGCACCGCCGAATTGCAGCACCAGCAGACGAGGTTTCAGTTCGCGCAAACGCTGGCGGCTGCGGGTCACGGCGCCGAGCCATCCGGCGATTTTCATGCCCAGAGTCACTGGCGTCGCGTGTTGCAACCAGGTGCGCCCGGCCATCGGCGTTGCCGCGTGGCGCTGAGCCTGCGCAGCAAGAGAGTCGGCCAGTTGCGCCAGATCGCTTTCGATCAGATCCAGCGCCTGGCGCAATTGCAGCACCAGCCCGGAATCCATCACGTCCTGACTGGTCGCGCCCAAATGCACATAACGCTCGGCGTCGGCATCGGTTGCGGCAATCTGCTTGCCCAACGCCTTGACCAGTGGAATCGCCGAATTGCCCGCCGTGGCAATCGCCTCGCCCAGCGCTGCGAAGTCATAGAGGTCGGCGCGACAGGCATTCTCGATGGGCGCAACAGCGCTCGCCGGAATCAACCCCACCCGCGCCTCGGCCCGGGCCAGCGCCGCTTCGACGTCGAGCATTGCCTGCACACGGCCCTGATCGCAGAACACTTCGCGCATATCGCGGGCGGTGAAGTAGGCATCGAACAGTTGATTGCCCGGTCGCTGAGTCATAAAAGTCCTTGCTGGCGCGGGCCATCGCGGCCCGCGCACATGGGTTTACAGATCGTGGTGCAAATACTTCGCCTGCTTCGGCAAGCGCAGACTGAACAGAAAGGCCACCGCCATCATCGCCGTAACGTACCAGTAGAAAACGTTTTCCATGCCGCCAGCCTTGAGACTCAGCGCAACGAATTCCGCCGAACCACCAAAGATCGCGTTCGCCACCGCATACGCCAGACCGACGCCGAGGGCGCGGACTTCCGGCGGGAACATTTCGGCTTTCACCAAACCACTGATCGAGGTGTAGAAACTGACGATGGCCAACGCCACGGTGATCAGTACGAATGCCAGGAACGGACTGCTGACCCCTTTCAGGCTGAGCAGGATCGGCACCGTGAACAGCGTGCCGAGGGCGCCGAACCAGAGCATCGAGCTACGTCGACCGATCTTGTCGGCGAGCATGCCGAACAGCGGTTGCATGCACATATAAAGGAAGAGCGCGCCGGTCATGATGTAGCTCGCAGTTTTGGCGTGCATACCGGCGGTGTTCACCAGGTACTTCTGCATGTACGTGGTGAAGGTGTAGAAAATCAGCGAACCACCGGCGGTGTAGCCGAGCACGGTGATGAACGCGGCCTTATGATCGCGGAACAACGCACGGATGCTGCCGGCGTCCTTGTTCTCGCGCATTTCCTTGCTGGTGGTTTCTTTCAGAGAACGGCGCAGGAACAGCGAAATCAGCGCTGCCACCGCACCGACCACAAACGGAATCCGCCAGCCATAGGCACGCAGGTCGTCTTCAGTGAGGAACTGTTGCAGCACCACCACCAGCGACACCGCCAGCAATTGCCCGCCGATCAGCGTCACGTACTGGAACGAGGCAAAAAAACCGCGCTGGCCCTTGAGCGCAACTTCACTCATGTAGGTCGCGGTGGTGCCGTACTCGCCGCCGACCGACAGACCTTGCAGCAGACGTGCGAACAGCAACAACACCGGCGCCCAGACGCCGATGTCCTTGTAAGTCGGCAGGCAGGCGATGAGCAACGAGCCGAAGCACATCATCAGAATCGAGATCAGCATCGAGTTCTTGCGGCCATGCTTGTCCGCCACCCGGCCGAAAATCCAGCCGCCAATCGGTCGCATCAGGAAGCCTGCGGCGAACACCCCAGCGGTGTTGACCAGTTGTACGGTGGGATTGTCGGAGGGGAAGAATGCCGGGGCGAAATAGATCGCGCAGAAGGCGTAGACGTAGAAGTCGAACCATTCGACGAGGTTGCCGGACGAAGCGCCGACAATCGCGAAGATGCGCTTGCTGCGCTCTTCGCCGGTGTAATGGGCGGTCTGGGTTGTCATTATTTTTCACTCAATAGGGACAGTGAGATTCTAGACACACTTTGCAACAGTCCCGTTCCACAATGAATCAGCAACACAGTTCACCTGTGGGAGCGAGCTTGCTCGCGAAGGCGTCGTGTCAGGCAACAAATTTTGCGACTGACAAACCGCTTTCGCGAGCAAGCTCGCTCCCACAGGGGACGTTGTTTCAATAATCGAAAAACACCGTTTCGGCATCAGTGCCCTGCAAAATCACATTCCACTGATAAACCCCCGACGAATCCTGTTTGGCCAGCAACGTCGCGCGACGCTCGGCCGGTACGCATTCGAGCAGCGGATCATCAACGTTGGCCGGTTCCCCTTCAAAGTAGATCCGCGTCAGCAAGTGCTTCACCAACCCGCGCGCAAACACCAATACCACCAGATGCGGCGCCTGGGTCGACCCCTTCAAACCCTCAACCGTACCCGGTTTAATCGTGGTGAAACGGAAACGCCCTTCCGCATCCACCGGCACCCGGCCAAAACCTTCGAAATGCGGATCGAGCGGTTTGTTCTGCTCGTCTTCCGGGTGGTCGTACTTGCCAGCGGCATTCGCCTGCCAGACTTCAAGCATGGCGTCGTTGACGACATCGCCGTTGCCGTCCAGCACTTGGCCGGTGATCGCCACGCGCTCACCGAGGGTTTGTTCATTGGCGAGGTTTTCGCGGTTCAGCCAGGTCAGGCCGATGTGGTAATACGGCCCGACGGTGTGGGACGTGGTCGCAGTCAGCGTCATCTTATTTCTCCATCGGCGTGGCTTCACGCCCGCGCAGCACGATGTCCCAGCGATAACCGAGGGCGTAGGACGGAATGGTTTTTTCCAGATCGAAACTGGCGATCAAACGTTCCTTCGCCGACGTGTCCGGCACGCAGTTGTAGATCGGGTCATAGGCCAGCAGCGGGTCACCGGGGAAATACATTTGCGTGACCAGGCGGGTGAGGATGCTCGGCCCGAACAGCGAAAAGTGGATGTGCGCCGGGCGCCAGGCGTTGTGGTGGTTGCCCCACGGGTAGGCGCCGGGCTTGATGGTCTGGAACTGATACCAGCCATCGGCGTCGGTCACGGTGCGGCCGGTGCCGGTGAAGTTCGGGTCCAGCGGCGCGTCGTGCAGATCGCGCTTGTGGTTGTAGCGGCCGGCGGCGTTGGCCTGCCAGATCTCCACCAGAATCCCCGGCACCGGCAAGCCGTTTTCGTCGAGCACACGGCCGTGGATGATGATGCGCTCACCCTGCGGCTCGCCTTCATGCTGGGCCGTCAGGTCGTTGTCCTTTTCAGCCACGCGTTCGGCGCCGATGGTCGGACCGGTGATTTCCGACAGCGAATGCGGCAGAAACACCAAAGGCTTCGATGGCGAGCGCAGATTGGTGGATTGATACGTCGGGTGCAGGTACTCAGGCTGGGTGCCTTCCTGCGGGCGACGGTAACCAGGCTTGTCAGACATTTCGCTTTCCTCTGTTCTTATTCGTCACGGCGGCGTCAGACGCGTTCGATGGCCAGGGCCAGACCTTGGCCGACTCCGACGCACATGGTCGCCAGACCTTTCTTGCCACCGGTCTTTTCCAACTGATGCAGGGCGGTCAGCACCAGCCGCGCACCGCTCATGCCCAACGGGTGACCCAAGGCAATCGCGCCACCGTTCGGGTTGACCTGAGCGGCGTCGTCCGCCAGGCCCAATTCACGCAGCACCGCCAAGCCTTGGCTGGCGAAGGCTTCGTTGAGTTCGATCACATCAAAATCACTAACCGCCACACCGAGGCGCTCGATGAGTTTGCGCACCGCCGGCACCGGGCCGATGCCCATCACCCGTGGCGCCACCCCGGCACTGGCCATGCCCAGCACTTTGGCGCGAGCCGTCAGACCGTGTTTTTTCACCGCTTCAGCCGAGGCCAGAATCAACGCGGCGGCGCCGTCGTTGACCCCGGAGGCATTACCGGCGGTGACGGTTTTGTCCGGGCCATTGACCGGTTTCAATTTGCTCAGGGCTTCAATCGTGGTGTCCGCACGCGGATGTTCGTCCTCGCTGACTACCGTTTCGCCCTTCTTGTGCGCGATTCGCACCTCGACGATTTCTTCGGCGAAGTAGCCGGCAGCCTGCGCGGCCGCAGTCCGTTGCTGGCTACGCAGAGCGAAAGCGTCCTGATCCTCGCGGGAAATTTCGTAGTCGTCGGCGACGTTGTCGGCGGTCTGCGGCATCGCATCGACGCCGTACTGCGCCTTCATCAACGGGTTGATGAAACGCCAGCCAATAGTGGTGTCTTCCAGTTTCATGTTGCGCGAAAACGCCGCGTCAGCCTTGCCCATCACAAACGGCGCGCGGGACATCGACTCGACGCCACCGGCAATCGCCAACTCCATCTCGCCGCTGGCGATAGCACGGAACGCCGTACCAATCGCATCCATGCCCGAAGCGCAGAGGCGATTGAGGGTTACGCCCGGCACGGTTTCCGGCAGCCCCGCCAGCAGCAGCGCCATGCGCGCGACGTTGCGGTTGTCTTCGCCGGCCTGGTTTGCGCAGCCGAGAAACACTTCGTCGATCTGGTTCCAGTCCACCGATGGATTGCGTTCCATCAGTGCCTTGATCGGCACGGCGGCAAGATCGTCGGCGCGCACAGCGGACAATCCACCGCCGAAGCGACCAATGGGGGTGCGAATCGCATCGCAGATATAAACGTCACGCATCATGCTTCTCCTGGTGCCTGACCGTGGGCCGCAGCGGTGCGCGCTTCGAGATCGCGCAGCGCGGTCAGTTCGACTTCGCTCGGTTCGGCGGTGGTGGCAACGTTGTCGGCAAAACGGATGGCCCAACCGGTGGCGGCGACCACTTGCTCGCGGGTCACGCCCGGGTGCAGCGCGGTGACCACAAACTCATGGGTGCCCTCTTCCGGTTCCATGGTGCACAGGTCGGTGATGATGCCGACCGGCCCGGCGCCCGGCAGGCCCAGACGTTTGCGCGAATCACCGCCCTCGCCATGCCCGACCGAGGTGATGAAATCGAGTTTGTCGACAAACGAGCGCGCCGACTGTTTAAGGATGATCAGCACGCTTTTCGCCGAACCGGCAATCTCCGGCGCGCCACCGGCACCCGGCAGACGCACTTTCGGTGCGTGATAGTCGCCGACTACGGTGGTGTTGATGTTGCCGAAACGGTCGACCTGCGCCGCGCCGAGAAAACCGACGTCAATCCGTCCGCCCTGCAACCAATAGCGAAAAATCTCACCGGTCGGCACCACGGTGTCGGCGGTTTCCGCCAACTCGCCATCACCGATGGACAACGGCAACACGCTGGGCTTGGCGCCAATCGGGCCCGATTCGTAGATCAGCACCACGTCTGGCGATGAGGTCAGGCGTGCAAGGTTGGCGGCTTTCGATGGCAGGCCGATGCCGACGAAGCACACCGAACCGTTTTTCAAACGGCGGGCCGCAGCGACGGTCATCATTTCATTGGTGGTGTAAGTCATTATTTGGCCCCCGAAACAGCGGCCAGCTTGGCCTGGAATTCGCTGAAATCAGCGCTGCCATGGATGTATTCGTTGATCCACGCAGTAAACGTCTCACGGTCGCGGGCGATCGGGTCCCACGCCTGATAGAAACGGTTATCGCGCTCGTTGTAACCGTGGGCGTAGGAAGGATGCGCGCCACCGGGTACGTGGCAAACCGCACTCAGGGCCCAGGTCGGCAGGACGCAGGCGTTCATCGGTGCCTTGAGGTCGTCGACGATTTCTTCGACGGTGACAATGCAACGCTTGGCGGCCAATGCGGCTTCTTTCTGTACACCGAGAATGCCCCACAGCAGCACGTTGCCCTTGCGGTCGGCTTTCTGCGCGTGGATCACCGTGACGTCCGGGCGGACCGAAGGCACCGCCGCCAGCACTTCACCGGTGAACGGGCACGTCACGGATTTGATCAGCGGATTGACCTTCGGCAAGTCGGAACCGGCGTAGGCACGCAGCACCGCGAATGGTAGGCCGGAGGCGCCAGCGACGTAGGCATTGGCCAGATCGGCGTGGCTGTGTTCTTCGATCTCCAGCGGCTGCGGCCATTGCTTCTCGACCGCATCGCGCAGACGGTGCAGCGAACCCACACCCGGATTACCACCCCACGAGAAAATCAGTTTGCGCGCACAACCGGCACCGATCAGTTGGTCGTAAACCAGGTCAGGCGTCATCCGCACCAGCGTCAGATCTTTCTTGCCCTGACGAATGATTTCATGACCCGCCGCCGTAGGGATCAGGTGAGTGAAGCCTTCGAGCGCGACGGTGTCGCCGTCGTTGACGAACTGCTTCACCGCGTCGTGCAGCGAAAGGATCTCAGCCATGGAGCGGGCTCCCGTTTTTTGTAGTGGATCGTCAGTGATAAAAAGGCGCGAGGTTCAGCGCCGAAGTCACTGAAGATTAAGCCTGTGAAAATCACCAAACAATCCGATAATCGACTGAGTGTTCGTTTATCGAACAGATTGTTGCCCGCCTATCGTTTGCTGCATGATCGTTAACTCAAGTCGCATCCGCATGGCTGACCATGCCCTTGATCACCACCGCCGCCGTCGCCAACGCCGCCGGAATCACCAACGCCGTCAACACCTGCTCGAAATTCCAGCCCAGGCCCAACAACGTCGCGCCCATCCACGCCCCGAGAATCGCGCCAAAACGGCCGATCCCGAGCATCCACGACACCCCCGTCGCCCGGCCCTGGGTCGGATAAAACCGCGCCGCCAGCGACGGCATTGCCGATTGCGCGCCGTTGACGCACATCCCCGCCACCAGCACCAACGTCGCCAGCAGCGTGATGTTGCCCAGGCTCTGCCCTACCGCGTAGGCAAACACCCCGGCCATCAGGTAGAAAATGCCGATCACCTTGTGCGGATTGAACCGGTCCATCGCCCAGCCTACGCCGACTGCGCTCAACACCCCGCCGAACTGGAACAACGCACCGATGAATGCCGACTGCTCCATGCTCGCGCCACTGTCACGCATCAGCGTCGGCAGCCAACTGGTCAGCAGATAGACGATCACCAGGCCCATGAAATAGGTCAGCCACAGCAATAACGTGCCGGTGCTGTAGGTGCCGGAGAAGATCACGGCGAACACGTTGCGCGCCTTGACGGTTTTCTGCTCCGGCACGCTGAAGCTTGAGGCCTGGGCGACGGTGACCGGATCGATCGGCGCCAGCGTCTTGCGCACTTTGTCGGTGCCACGGTTGCGCACCACCAGATAACGCGCCGATTCCGGCAGCCAGAACACCAGCACCACGGTGAGAATCAGCGGCAGAATCCCGCCGATCAGCAACAGGCTGTGCCAGCCGAACGCCGGGATCAGCTTCGCCGAAATGAACCCGCCACCGGCCATGCCGAGGTTGAAACCGCAGAACATGCTGGTCACCAACAGCGACTTCTTGCGCTCCGGGGTGTATTCCGAGAGCAGCGTGGTCGCATTCGGCATCCCCGCGCCCAGGCCAAGCCCTGTCAGGAAACGCAGGACTAAAAGCTCTTCGATGTTGGTGGCGTAGGCTGAAGCCAGGCTAAACGCGCCGAACAGAAAGACCGCCCCGACCAGCACGACTTTGCGCCCGAAGCGGTCAGCCAGAGGCCCGGAACCGAGTGCGCCGAAAACCATGCCGATCAACGCGGCGCTCATCACCGGGCCGAGGCTGGCGCGATCGATGCCCCAATCCTGCGACAACGCCGGGGCAATAAAACCCATCGCTGCGGTGTCGAGGCCATCAAGGAAGACAATCAGGAAACACAGGATCACCACCCGCCACTGATAGCGCGAGATCGGTTGAGCATTGATGAAGGCCTGCACATCGAGGCAGTTACCCACAGCGGACTGAGGCTGGTTCATTATTTTTATTCCACGCAAAAAACGCAGTCGAACGGCGGCCGGCCAGAGAGCGGCACGGGCACAAGAATAGAAGATCGGGATCAGGCGAAGCGTTGCATCCGGCAACAGCGATCAGAGCTGAGACAGTCGGGGAACATGCGCATGGTGAGTTGCCTCTTGTCATTATTATGGGAGTCGGCAGTCCGGCGGGCTCATTCACATCAGCGCCGGATGACGCTGCCGCGACATTAATGATCCAAGGGTTTTAGCGTCAATTCGATAAACGCAACACTGTGCGTTTATCGAACAGCTTCATCAGGCAAACAGTTGCGCGCTGAGGTCGCGACTGGCGCTGAGCAGGCCCGGCAGAAAGCGCTGTTCCAGCTCGGTGCGGCTAACTCGACCGGCGTGGGTGCTGACGTTGAGCGCCGCCACCACTTGCCCCGAGGCGTCGTAGACCGGCACGGCAATCGAGCGCAGACCTTGTTCCAGTTCCTGATCGACAATGCACCAGCCCTGCTGCCGAACTTCTTGCAGGCATTCGAGCAAAGCGTCCGGGGTGTGGATCGTGCGGCTGGTTTTGGCAACCAGTTCGGCGTGGTCGAGGTATTCCCTCAACGACGTGTCGTCCAGCGCCGCCAGCAGAATCCGTCCCATCGACGTGCAATAGGCCGGCAGACGCCCGCCCACCGACAGATCCACCGAGATCAAGCGCTGGGTGGTGGCCGAACGGGCGATGTAAAGAATGTCGTCGCCCTCGAGCGTGGCCATGTTGCAGGCTTCGTGCAGTTGCTCGCTCATGCGGTCGAGGTACGGCTGCGCGGACACGGCCAGTGGCGTCGATGACAGATAAGCGTGACCGAGGGTCAGCACTTTCGGCAGCAACGAGTAGGTGCGACCGTCCGTGGTGGCGTAGCCGAGTTTGATCAAGGTGTGTAGGCAACGGCGCACCGCAGCGCGGGGAATTTCCGTGCGGTGGCTGATCTGGGCGATGGTCAGGTGCCGTTTGCGCTCCTGAAACGCCTGAACCACCGCCAGGCCACGGGCCAGCGAGGTCATGAAATCCGGATCGCCCATCAGCGCCTGAATGCGCTTGGCCGGCGAGGCGACGATCGGCGGCGCCACGGAAGTGAAGGAGTTGCGCATTTGATCGTTCATTTCAGGTCCTTAATCCGGCACGGATCGATGGCTATACAAGCGGCTCGCGGGGGGATGCACAAGGGTGGCGACGCGAAGATTGGGCGATTATCGAACCGTCGACCGATTATCGCAATCAATCAGACAGCACCTGCCAGATCGCTCAGGGCGTTTGCTGAACTTCGTCGGCAAACAGAACCAGCGCCTTAGTTGACCGACTAAATGACGCCAGAAAACAGATCACTTCGTAAATAATGGTCTGTGCACACTTCAACTACCGATAAAAGTTACGAGTAACAAAACGATCACACATCCAGAACCGTTTTTAACTTGGCAAAGATAGTCATTCCTGAATCGACCGCTATAATGCACCTCAGTGGGACCTCTCTATTAGTACCGAGGTCGTCACCCGCTGACGCGATGTCCATCGCTGTCGGCCCTGGCCAGCGCCTGGCACTTATTGTCAATGTAACGCCAACGCTCGCTGAAACTGGAAACTGATGCTGCGTCAGTTTTAATCTGGTGCCGTAGCCGCCTGCAACACGCAAGTCTTGATCGACTTGCCGACTCAACCAACGCCTGTTCAGGTGTTGGCCTTCGGTAGATTCGCTCAATCGATTCGTTGCAGTGCGTTTCACCAGACATTCAACTCAACTCATACAGGTAGCACTGTGACGAAAGACGAACTGCGCGCGGAACTTGAGCGCCAGGAACAACGTTACAAGGAAGTTTACGGCGGGGAAGTCACCACCTACGCCGCTCAGCCCGAACCGGAACGCAAGGCATGGCGCAAACGCCCCACCGTTCAGGATCAGGTCTTCAAACAGGAAATCGAAAAGATCGAAAAGGAACTCAAAGCCGAAGAGCCATGAGCCACGGGTTTTGATTTTCGAAGGTCAGTGCGCACCGGTTACCAGCGCGGTGTAACGACGCTGCCCTGCGCGCCCGCTACCCGCGGGCAGCAGCCATTCCCCTGTCCTACAGGCTGAAGGGGCGCTTCTCACAGGTTTCATTAATATTTCAGACAAGCGTTTGAGCCCGTGTTTTATTGGGAAAAAGCCCCGCCCTGCCTGGCTTTCCCCAATAAAATCAGCAACTTGAAAAACCCTGCGCGACGCTTGGTTTTAATGCGCTGCAACAAATTAATTCGAATAAGAGTGTTACTGATGAGCAGGTAGGGCATCGATTTCGAGACTTTTCTGGCATAATCGCGCCCCCTTACGACCGGGTCAGAAAACCTTCATGATCGATTTATTCAGCGGACTGGATGCTTGGGTGCTTGTGAGCCTCCTGCTCGCCCTGACATTCGTCCTCGCCTTCGAGTTCATCAATGGATTTCATGACACCGCTAACGCGGTAGCCACTGTTATCTACACCAAAGCCATGCCGCCTCACCTGGCGGTGTTCTTTTCCGGCGTGTTCAACTTCCTCGGCGTGCTGCTGGGTGGCGTGGGCGTGGCGTATGCCATTGTCCATTTGCTGCCGGTTGAGCTGCTGATCAATGTGAACACCGGCCATGGTCTGGCGATGGTGTTCTCGTTGCTTGCCGCGGCAATCGCCTGGAACCTTGGCACCTGGTACTTCGGTATCCCGGCTTCCAGTTCGCATACCCTGATCGGTTCGATCCTGGGTGTCGGCCTGGCCAACGCCCTGATCAACGACATTCCGTTGGCCGATGGTGTGAACTGGCAGAAAGCGATGGACATCGGCGCCTCGCTGGTGTTTTCGCCAATGGCCGGTTTCCTGATCGCCGCACTGATCCTGATCGGCCTGAAATGGTGGCGCCCGCTGTCGAAGATGCACAAGACGCCGGAACAGCGTCGCAAGATCGACGACAAGAAGCACCCACCCTTCTGGAACCGTCTGGTCCTGGTGATCTCGGCCATGGCCGTAAGCTTCGTGCACGGCTCCAACGATGGTCAGAAAGGCATCGGTCTGATCATGCTGGTGCTGATCGGTATCGTACCTGCGCAGTTCGTACTCGACCTGAACAGCACCACCTACCAGATCGAACGTACCCGCGACGCGACGCTGCACCTGAGCCAGTTCTATCAGCGCAATTCCGACTCCCTCGGTGAATTCCTGGCCCTGGGCAAGAGCGTAGAAGGCGACCTGCCGGAGAAATTCCGCTGCAACCCGCAGCAGACCGAACCGACCATCACTGCCCTGCTGCACACCCTTAAAGGTGTTGCGGACTATCGCTCGCTGTCTTCGGACAGCCGTATTGAAGTCCGTCGCTACTTGCTGTGCCTGGACGACACTGCGAAGAAAGTCGGCAAGTTGCCTGGCCTGGAACCACGCGAAAAGGCTGACCTCGACAAACTGCGCAAGGACCTGACCACCACCACCGAATACGCCCCGTTCTGGGTGATTCTGGCGGTCGCACTGGCCTTGGGCCTGGGCACCATGGTCGGCTGGAAACGCGTAGTACTGACCATCGGCGAGAAGATCGGCAAGCAAGGCATGACCTACTCGCAAGGCATGTCGGCGCAGATCACCACCGCCACCCTGATCGGTATGGCCAACATCTTCAGCCTGCCGGTGTCGACCACCCACGTCCTGTCCTCGGGCGTCGCCGGCACCATGGTCGCCAACAAAAGCGGCCTGCAAGGCGGGACGGTTCGCACCATCCTGCTGGCCTGGGTACTGACTCTGCCAGCGACCGTGACATTGTCCGCCGGGTTGTTCTGGCTGGCGTCCAAGGCGTTGGGTAGCTGATAGATAGCTGGAAATGAAAAAGGCGCGATTCGAGAGGATCGCGCCTTTTTTTGGTTTGGGATTTGGGGGTTGGGATTTGGGGGTTGGGGGTATATCCGTTGCTGCGGTGATGGCTGCTTAGGGTTTCGCCCTTACGGCGAGTCACCTTTTCCAAACGCCGAAAAGGTAACCCAAAAGGCTTTGCCCCGGCGTACGGCACTTCGCTTAGGCTCAGTGTTCCCTCGCTACGGTGTCCATCCTGGGGCATCGCCTCCGGTTTGCTGCGCTGCACCTCCTCTCGATGAATGCGGCTGCGCCGCACGGCGCTGCGCGCCTACCCCCCGGATGAACACCTTCGCTCGGCCTGCCGATGGGGCAAAAAATCAAAAGCCAAAGCCAAAGCCAAATCAAGAGCCCCTCACCCTAGCCCTCTCCCGGAGGGAGAGGGAACTGACCGCGTTGTTTGGGAGAGATATATCGATATGAGATACCGAGTCGAGCTCAAGTTCTGAATAGCCCACAAGCCGGCCCCCTCTCCCTCGGGAGAGGGCTGGGGTGAGGGGCAAATCCCCCCCAAAACCAAAGCCGACCGCATCGCTCTCCCACCACTCAACACAATGAGCGTTAGCTCGAGTGCAGCTCTTGATCTAGAGCGCCCGTCGGCAGGCTTCGTTCCGGGGTTCATCCGGGGAGAACATCGAGAGGAGGTGCAGCGAAGCAAACCGCAGGCGATGCGCCCGGATCAATCGCGGAACGAAGGAACCCCGAGCCCCAGCGAGTGGGCCGAACGTCAGGGCACAGACCTTTGGTTACTTTGGGGCGTCTGCCAAAGTGACCCGCCGTAAGGGCGGAACCCTAAGCCGCCATCACAAAAAAAAACGGATATTCACAAAGAACACCCAACAACCTGGTCGGCCCACAGGCCGCCAAGGCACAAAAAAAAGGGCAACCGAAGTCGCCCAAAATGCCTTGCGTGCTCATCAATCCAGAAGAATCACTTCTTGCGCTTATTCGCATCCTTCCAGATAAAAAATCCAAACCCTGCAAAAAACAGAACCATGAGGCCGACGGTCAGCACTCCGGCAAAAACCACGTTATCGAAAAACATGACTGGCCTCCTGGCCCTGCTCTGCTGCGATGGAACTAAGATAACCAAACACGCAGGCGCACAAATTGACCAGGATCAAGTCCGGCCAACACAGAACGCAAAGGAGGGGAAATAACTGACCTGCATCAACAGATGCAGAGGGAGATCAACGCTTTTTCGGCGTGTTTTTTGACTTTTTCTTGGCTTTTCCCAACGGCATCGCCTGCTCGAAGGCATTGCGCACTTCATTCAAGCGCTTCTCTTTGATGTCATGCACGCGCTTGGCGCGCTCAGAATTGAGGTCGATCAGTTTGTCGTCTTGGCTCATAGCGCTCAGTGCATCGTTTGAATGAATCACAACTGCCGCAGGACCGGCAGGACTGCCTCAATAATGCAGCCTGACGCCAGCGCTGACCAGTCGCCAGCACCCACGCTCTACAACAATTCATTTAAGTGACGATGATCAGATCTCGATATCGACCCACAAACCCTGACGCGGCTGATCTTCCATCAGCGGCACCACGGGCACGGTGTTGTCGACATTGAGTTCGTTACCGGGTACGGCGAGGTGTTCTTCCGGGTCTTCATCGGCTTCGCGGCGACGGCGATCACGCTCTTGCTGACGACGCTGTTCTTCGCGCAGCAGCAAACCGTCCTCTTCAGGATCGCGTTTTTGCAGATCGATCGTGCTTTCGTTTGAGCTTTCCTGCACCGGCACCACAGGAGGAATGTCCGGTCGTTGACGAATCGGATCCTGCTGGGAAGTGACTGGCACAACGCTCAAGGGGAGCATCGGTGGCAACATATAAAGGGTCTCCTGTCAGCACGCTATCGGCTGCGACGAAGGCGCCTTGAGCCGTCGGTCGCAAACTTGTGACCGGGTTGGCACTCACTGGTGCCGCAGAACCTTCGGAAACTGACAGATGACCGCATTTGTTTCTGATTGCAGCTTGTATCTAAAAGCTTGCCGCTGCGCCTAATCCTTTGGCCCTGAAGCCTGCATTCCGTTAAGATAGCCCGCTTTTTCAAGGTGGGAGTCAGGCAGCATGGCGCAGCAGTATCAACCGGGGCAACGCTGGATCAGTGACAGCGAAGCAGAGCTTGGTTTAGGCACCGTTCTGGCACAGGACGGCCGCTTGTTGACCGTGCTTTACCCGGCCACTGGCGAAACCCGCCAGTACGCGCTACGGAATGCGCCCCTCACCCGCGTGCGGTTCTCGCCCGGTGACAGCATTACCCACTTCGAAGGCTGGAAGATGACCGTCCAGCAAGTCGACGACGTCGATGGCTTGATGGTCTATCACGGCCTCAACGCGCAGAACGAAGCCGTCACCCTGCCGGAAACCCAGCTGTCGAACTTCATTCAGTTCCGTCTGGCCAGCGACCGTCTGTTCGCCGGCCAGATCGACCCGTTGGCGTGGTTCTCCCTGCGTTACAACACCCTCGAACACACCAGCCGCCAGTTGCAGTCTGCGCTCTGGGGCCTGGGCGGCGTGCGTGCGCAACCGATCGCGCACCAGTTGCACATCGCCCGTGAAGTCGCCGACCGCATCGCGCCGCGTGTATTGCTGGCGGACGAAGTGGGCCTGGGTAAAACCATCGAAGCCGGTCTGGTGATCCATCGCCAATTGCTCTCGGGCCGTGCCAATCGCGTGTTGATCCTGGTGCCGGAAAACCTTCAGCACCAGTGGCTGGTGGAGATGCGCCGCCGCTTCAACCTGCAAGTCGCGCTGTTCGACGAAGAGCGCTTCATCGAAAGCGATGCCGCCAACCCGTTCGAAGACACCCAACTGGCGCTGGTTGCGCTGGAATGGCTGGTCGAAGACGAGAAAGCCCAGGATGCACTGTTCGCGGCCGGCTGGGACTTGCTGGTGGTCGACGAAGCGCACCACCTGGTCTGGCACGAAGAAAAGGCCAGCGCCGAGTATTCGCTGGTCGAGCAACTGGCCGAAGTGATTCCTGGCGTGTTGCTGCTCACCGCGACCCCGGAACAACTCGGTCAGGACAGCCACTTCGCCCGTCTGCGTCTGCTTGATCCGAACCGTTTCCACGACCTGGCCGCCTTCCGCGCCGAGAGCGAAAACTATCGCCCGGTGGCCGAAGCCGTTCAGGAGCTGCTGGACAAAGGGCGCCTGTCGCCTGAAGCACACAAGACCATCCACGGTTTCCTCGGCAACGAAGGCGAAGCCTTGTTGGCCGCAGTCAACGATGGCGACACCGAAGCCAGCGCCCGTCTCGTGCGTGAATTGCTCGACCGCCACGGCACCGGTCGCGTGCTGTTCCGGAACACCCGCGCCGCCGTGCAGGGTTTCCCGCAGCGCAATCTGCACCCATACCCGCTGCCGTGCCCGGACGAATACCTCGAATTGCCGCTGGGCGACCACGCCGAGCTGTATCCGGAAGTCAGCTTCCAGGCGCAGCCGGACGCAAGCGAAGAAGAGCGCTGGTGGAAATTCGACCCGCGCGTCGAGTGGCTGATCGATCAGCTGAAAATGCTCAAGCGCACCAAAGTGCTGGTGATCTGCGCCCATGCCGAAACCGCGATGGACCTGGAAGACGCCCTGCGCGTGCGTTCCGGCATCCCGGCCACGGTGTTCCATGAAGGCATGAACATCCTTGAGCGTGACCGCGCCGCCGCCTACTTCGCCGACGAAGAGTTTGGCGCGCAGGTACTGATCTGCTCGGAAATCGGCAGTGAAGGTCGCAACTTCCAGTTCGCGCACCATTTGGTGCTGTTCGATCTGCCGGCGCATCCGGACCTGCTGGAACAGCGGATCGGTCGTCTCGACCGGATCGGTCAGAAACACATCATCGAACTGCACGTGCCGTACCTGGAAACCAGCCCGCAAGAGCGCCTGTTCCAGTGGTATCACGAAGCGTTGAATGCGTTCCTCAACACGTGCCCGACCGGCAACGCCTTGCAGCACCAGTTCGGCCCGCGCCTGCTGCCGCTGCTGGAAGAAGCCGACGACGCTGAGTGGCAAGCACTGATCGACGAGGCGCGCACCGAGCGCGAGCGTCTGGAACAAGAGCTGCACACCGGTCGTGACCGTCTGCTGGAACTCAACTCTGGCGGTTCGGGCGAAGGTGATCAGTTGGTCGAGGACATCCTTGAGCAAGACGATCAGTTCGCCCTGCCGATCTACATGGAAACCCTGTTCGACGCGTTCGGCATCGACAGCGAAGACCATTCGGAAAACGCCCTGATCCTCAAGCCGAGCGAGAAGATGCTCGACGCCAGTTTCCCGCTGGGCGACGACGAAGGCGTGACCATCACCTACGACCGCAACCAGGAGCTGTCAAGCGAAGACATGCAGTTCATCACCTGGGAACACCCGATGGTGCAGGGCGGCATGGATCTGGTGCTATCCGGTTCGATGGGCAACACCGCCGTCGCGCTGATCAAGAACAAGGCGCTGAAACCGGGCACCGTGTTGCTGGAACTGCTCTACGTCAGCGAAGTGGTTGCCCCGCGCTCGCTACAACTGGGTCGTTACCTGCCGCCGGCTGCCCTGCGCTGCCTGCTGGATGCCAATGGCAACGACTTGTCGTCACGCGTCTCGTTCGAAACGCTGAATGATCAGCTCGAAAGCGTGCCACGTGCCAGCGCCAACAAGTTCATCCAGGCTCAGCGCGATCAACTGACGCCACGGATCAACGCCGGTGAAGAGAAGATCACCCCGCGTCACGCCGAGCGCGTGGCCGAGGCACGTCGCCGTCTGGCGGCCGACACCGACGAAGAGCTGGCGCGTCTGACCGCGTTGCAAGCGGTCAACCCGACCGTACGTGACAGCGAACTGGTTGCGTTGCGTGAGCAGCGTGAGCAGGGCCTGGCGATGCTGGATAAAGCGGCGTTGCGCCTGGAAGCGATCCGGGTGCTGGTGGCGGGTTAATCCGCCCTGCTTCACCGCTAAAAAGAAGGCCCGCAGCGATGCGGGCCTTTTTGTTTGTCTGTTATTTATCAGGCGATGCCGATCCCCCTTCGCGAGCAAGCTCGCTCCCACAGTGTCCGAGTCGTACAAGAACTCCGTGAACACTGCAAAAACTGTGGGAGCGAGCTTGCTCGCGATAGCGGTTATGCAGTCACCGCTGCAACCTGCGGTTCAACCACAGCCACCAACCCATCCTTCATCCGCTGCGCATCCCGCACAAAACACCGCGCCGCCAAAAACAGAAACACCATGGTCAGTAACAGCGCCACAGGAATCAGGTACATCGCATCATGCAACCCGACAGCCTTGAACGCTTCGGTCATCTGCCCCGCTCCGGCCTCCAACATCGCCGTATGCGCGAAATGGTCGGACAAGCCACCCACCACCACCGGCCCCAAACCGCCGCCCAGCAAATACAGCCCGGCAAAAAACAGCGCCATCGCCGTGGCTCGCAGGCGCGGTTCGACCACGTCCTGAATCGCCGTGTACACGCAAGTGTAGAAGTTGTAGGCAAACAGCCAACCCAGGCTGAACACCGCGACAAACAAACCGATCTCGATCCGCCCGGCATGCAACGCCCACGCCGTGCACACAGTCGAGATGATCAGGCTGAATGCTGCAAACAACAGCCGCCCATTGGCCACGCGCTGGTGAATTTTGTCGGCGATCCAGCCGCCGAGGGTCAGGCCGACCAGTCCGGTGACGCCGACGATCACCCCGGTGGCCACCGCAGCGTCCTGCAACGGCATGAGGAAATAACGCTGCAGCATCGGCACCAGAAACGAGTTGCAGGCATAGGTGGCGAAGTTGAAGCACAGCCCCGCCATGACCAGCCACAGGAAGGTCGGCACGGCGAGGATCCGGCGGATCGGCTTGTCGACTTTCTCCTGCGACACCTGCACGCTTTCCGCCGCGCCACGCTTGGGTTCCTTGATGTAAAACATGAACACCGCCAGCAGCAACCCCGGCACGGCTGCGATGAAGAACGGCGCGCGCCAGCTATCGAACGCCTTGACCATCCAGCCGATGGTGAAGAACGCCAGCAGCAACCCCAGCGGCAGCCCCAGCATGAAAATGCCCATGGCCCGCGCCCGACGATGAGCAGGAAACAGATCACCGATCAGCGAGTTGGCGGCCGGCGCGTAACTGGCTTCACCAATGCCGATGCCCATGCGCACGATCAGAAAACTCCAGAAACTGCCGACCAGCCCGTTGACCGCAGTCAGCGCGCTCCACGTCGCCAGGCCCCAGCCCATCAGTTTGCTGCGTGACCCCGTGTCAGCCATGCGCCCAAGCGGCAACCCGGCAATCGCATAGACAATGGTGAACGCCGTACCGACGATGCCCAGCTGAAAGTCGCTGAGATGCCATTCCATGCGGATCGGCTCGATGATGATCGCCGGGATAGTGCGGTCGAAGAAGTTGAACAGGTTGGCGAGGAACAGCAGGAACAGAATGCGCCAGGCATTCGCCGCTTGGGTCGAGTTCTGCATGGGTCCGTCTCTTTATTGTTATGGGGCTTCACTGCCAACGCATTCGAGCCCGGAACCTGCAATCTAGTCAGCGCGGACGCGGCTGTCTGTGATCATTCGTCTGCCTGATATAGGGCCATGCCACTGTAACGAAACGTAAGCCCTTGATAAGTCTGCAATCCCCGTGAATCCGGGGCTTTTATGGCAAAACCTTGCCACAAAAAAATAATTTCAAGCCCCTCTTCCCAACGCCGTTGCGAAGCCTAGAATGGCCGCCGGATCCGCCCGGATCTCCCGATCAATCCTTTTGATACCTTCCCCAATGTCCGAAGTCAGTCCGTGTCTGAATTGCGGTGCCTGCTGTTCCCATTTTCGCGTGTCTTTTTTCTGGGGTGAATGTGCTTCGTCCGGGGGAACTGTGCCCGATGATCTGGTGACGCAAATATCTCCCAGCCGGGTGGCAATGAACGGCACCGACTGCAAATCGCCGCGATGCACGGCATTGGAGGGTGAAGTTGGTAGCAACGTGAGCTGTTCGATTTATGACAAACGCTCCAGCCCCTGCCGTGAATTCGAGTCGTCCTGGGAAAACGGCGAGCAGAATATCGATTGCGACAAGGCGCGCGCCCGCTTCGGCCTGCCCCCCTTGCAACCGGACTGGGCTGAAATCCCCTTTGACAAGAGCGCCTGACGCTTAGCGCCAATCGCTATGACGCTAATGCCGAAATCATTAGCGCCAATGTGCCACTATCGCTTGCTCGCCGAAAACCGCCTCTATACTCCTGTCATCAGCCAGCGTTAACCGCGCGGTAAGGTCTTCAGAGACGGGGCATGCTATGGAGTGGCTTGGTTTGCAGTTTGTTACCGAGCTGCCAGAGAGCGGTCAGGTCATTCTTGATTGCTCACACAACCCGTTGCTGGTGCTGGTGGCCTATCTGGTTGCCTGCGCCGCGAGTTTTGCGACCCTCGATATGGCCGAGCGGGTTGCCCACGCCGATGACCCGAGTTCGCGGCGATTGTGGCGCTGGATAGGCGCGACCTGTCTGGCCGGCGGCATCTGGGCCATGCACTTCATCGGCATGCTCGCCTTTCAGGCGCCGATCGAAATCCAGTACGACCTGCCGATCACCCTGTTTTCCCTGTTGATCGCCCTGCTCGCCTCTTGGCTGGCGATGTACACCCTGAGCCACGCGCGGCCCAGTCTGGTGCTCTACCTGAAAACCGCACTGCTGATCGGTCTCGGTATCGCCGGCATGCATTACGTCGGTATGGCCGCCATGGAATCGCGCGCCACCGCGTACTACGAGCCGTCCTTGTTTGTGCTGTCGATCGCTATCGCCATCGGCGCCAGTTTCGCCGCACTGTGGGTAGCCGGCTACCTGCGTGAAGGCAGTGGCATGGCTCATCAACTGCTCAAGTACAGCGCTGCGCTGATTCTCGGCGCGGGTATTTTCAGCATGCATTTCACCGGGATGGCGGCACTGCAGCTGGTGTTGCCCGAGGGCAGCCTGCCCGCGACGCCGGTCGATACCAGCCAGCTCCAACTGGGCCTGACAGTCGCGCTGATCATCCTGCTGATTCTGAGCAGCGCGATCAGCGCGGCGCTGGCCGACAAAAAACTACAGAACAAGGAAAACGACCTGCGCCGGGTCAACGCCCTGCTCAGCCAACTCGATCAGGCGCGCATGGCGCTGCAACAGGTGGCCAACTACGACGCCCTGACCAACCTGATCAACCGCCGCGGCTTCAACCAGATCTTTGCCGAGAAGCTCAACCAGAAAACCACTGAAGGCGGCATGCTCGCGGTGATGTTTCTGGACATCGACCACTTCAAGCGCATCAACGACAGCCTTGGCCACGACGCCGGCGATGCCCTGCTCAAGGTCATTGCCGATCACATCAAAAGTTCGGTGCGCAGCCATGAAGACGTGGTCGCGCGTTTCGGCGGTGACGAGTTCTGCATCCTGATCAGCCTGCGCGACCGTGAAGAGGCGCGCAACATGGCCCAGCGCATCATGACCAAGATGAAAGAGCCGATAGAACTGGCCGGACGCCGCATGGTGATGACCACCAGCATCGGCATCAGCCTGTTTCCTGAAGATGGCAGCACTTGCGAAGAACTGCTCAAGCACGCCGATCTGGCGCTGTATCAATCCAAGGGCGCCGGGCGCAACGGCCTGCACTTTTTCAATTCCAGCCTGAAAAACCGCGCGACCCTGGAACTGCAACTCGAAGAAGAACTGCGCCACGCCCTGCGCGAAGAAAACGGCCTGATGCTGTATTACCAACCGATCTTCGAACTTAAAACCGGTCGGGTGACCAAGCTCGAAGCGCTGATCCGCTGGCAGCATCCGACTCGTGGTCTGCTGACACCTGACTCTTTTATCAGCATCGCGGAAAACAATGGCCTGATTGCCGAACTGGACAACTGGGTGCTGCGCCGGGCCTGCAAGGACTTGGGCGAGCTGTCGAAACATGGCTGCGAAGAACTGAAAATCGCCTGGAACTGTTCACCGCTGAACCTGGCTCGCGAAGAGCTGGCCGACGAAATCGAAAACGCACTGCGCACCGCCGGTGTTGCGCCGGAACGACTGGAGCTGGAAGTCACCGAAAACGCCTTGATGGGCAACATCGCCAACACCCTGGTGCTGTTGCGCCAGATTCGCGCCCTCGGCGTGTCACTGTCGATCGATGACTTCGGCACCGGCTACTCGTCGCTGGCCTACCTCAAGCGCTTGCCACTCAACACGCTGAAGATCGACCGTTCGTTCATTCTCGACATCCCCAAGGCGACGGCGGACATGGAAATCGTTCAGGCGATCATCGTCATGGCCCACACCCTGCATTTACAGGTGGTCACCGAGGGCGTGGAAAGCCTGGAGCAGTACGAATTTCTCGAACGTTCGGGCTGTGATTTCATTCAGGGCTACTTGCTCAGCCGCCCCGTGCCGCTGGACGAGCTACGCCCGGTGCTGGAAGAAATCAATCAACGCAAACAATCACACTCGGTCAATCCGTTGATTCTGGCGCGCGGTACATTTGCACCAGTGTCGCTGGATCCTTCGCCAAAAAGCCCTGCGCCCCATGCAGGCGCATCAGTTGTGCGGCCAATCCGCTGATCGGCGTGGCCGAGCCTTGCTCGCGGGAGAATTTCACCGCGGTGTCGAGATCCTTGAGCAGCGTGCGTACGTGCCACTTCACCGGTTCAAACCGACTCTCGGCCATTTGCGGGGCGAGGATCTGCAACGGTTTCGAATCGGCAAAACCACCGGCCAACGCTTCCGCGATCAAGCTCGCATCGACCCCGGCCTGCTCGGCCAGCGCCACCACTTCGGCTATCACCAAGGCATTGCAGGCGACGATCATCTGATTGCAGGCCTTGGTCACTTGACCGGCACCCACGCCCCCCATGTGCGTGACGCGTTGACCAAGATCAAGCAGCACCGCGCGTACACGCTCAACATCCGCCGGCTCACCACCGACCATGATCGCCAAACTGCCGGCCTCGGCGCCGACCACCCCGCCGGACACTGGAGAGTCGAGCCAGGCCATGCCGGTTTGACTCAGTAATTGCGCGGCCATCTCACGGGTGGCCGTGGGTTCGAGGCTGGAAAAATCCACCAGTAACTGGCCGCCCTTCGCGCCCTCGGCGACACCGGCCGGGCCAAACACCACCTCGCGCACCACTGCGGTATCCGCCAGGCACAACATCACAACGTCGGCGTGTTCGCACAACTCAAAGGGGTTGGCGACTTGGCGGGCGCCGGCCGCGACCAGTGGCGCGCACTTGGCCGGGTTGCGATTCCACACCGTCAGCGGATAACCCGCCGCCAGCAGGCGTCGGCACATCGGCAGGCCCATCAGGCCGATTCCGGCAAACCCCAACGAAGATCGCGATGACATCATTTAGCCTCCTTTTGATTAAAGATCGCCGAATAATGGCCGATTCATCAACGATCAGGAAAGGATTCCCCCGAGCGACAGTCAGGCCAAGTCCCTGACGCCCGGGCCAAATTCGCGCAAAAAAGACGCGAGATCTTATTCCGTGAGGTTCGCAGGCACTGGTCAGCGAGCCAACAGTCCAGGTATATGGCGCACAATGACTTCTAAAAATAATCCCGCCACAGCGGTATCCGATCTGACCTTGAGCCCGGCTGCGAACAGCCCGTCATCGTCCAAGCCTTCGGTTCCCTCACGCCCGCTGTCGACCCAGCAATACCTGTACTTCACCGAAACCAATACCGACCGCATCCTCGACAACCTCGATGGTTTGCGCGATATGGTGTTCCCTCGCCCACCGCACCTGGAAGGCGACAACGAACAGCACAACGATCAGGAATTCCCGTCGGTGTGCCTGATCGGCCTCGGTCGCTGCGGCTCCAACATCGCCCTCGATGTGGCGGAGCTGGTGTACAACGCACGCAAGTTCTACCTCAACGAATTCAACAACGAAGACCGTGCAGCCGACCGACGTTCGGCCGACAAAGGCTACAGCCCGGCGCAGTGGATCAAAAACAACCTGCGACTTGGCACGAACAAGGCCAGCAAACCGGTGTTTCTGGTGGAACCGCTGGTAATGCTCGGCGACCTCGACAAGGACATTGCAGGGCGCATCCGTTTCTCACGCAAGGGCGAGAAAAGCGGCTTTCTGCGTGACTACAGCAAAATGAAGATCATGGACTTGTCTGAAGTCCACGCCGGTGGCGCCGGTAACGCGCCGATCCTCGGCCAGTACCTGGCGAAGATCATCCTCAACAAGGACACCCAGCGCTTCTCCAGCCCAGACTGGAAAATGATCCATTCGTACCTGATCGACAGCTGCGGCATCAAGGCCAACCAGTCGCGCCTTTACTTCTCGATCTTCAGTGCCGGCGGCGGTACCGGTTCGGGCATGGCCTCGGAATTCGGCCTGGCCCAGCAGCACTCGTACATGAACAAGACGTTCGACACCAAACCGATGGACGAACATGACGGCAAAAGCGGTCATTCGTTCGTGTTCGAGCCGATCTTCACCAGCGGCATCTGCGTGCTGCCGAACATTTCCGATCACCGCAGCGAAATGTCCGAGGCGCTGCACATCAACGCCGGACGCCTGCTGTGCAAATACCTCTCGGAAGAATGGGATTTCTCCTACAACTTCGCCAATGAAGACAGCAGCGAAGCCAGCGTGATGGGGCGTATTCGCCCATGGAACGCGATGATGCTGATCTCCAACGACATCATGCGTTACGCCGAAGAGAGCGATGACGGCAACATCCAGAACATTGATGTCAATGCGATGGAAAAACACGCCAACCAGTACATCTCGCAGCAGATCTTCAACATTCTGACGGCGCAGGCAGTCACCACCGACTACGACCAGAACTACTTCCGTCGTGCCGGCATCGACATCGGCGAAACCATTCGCCTCGACGCCAACGACCTGTTCATGAGCCTGGCCGGGCCGGTGGCGATTGCCTACGCCGAATCGGTGGTGCCGGAAACCCCGCCGCCAAGCAGCGACAAGTTCAAGGTGTTCGAGAAAGAGCCGCAGCGCCTGAACATCGACGATCTCTTTTTCCGTTCGATCGACCTGCCGCACTTCAACAAAGTCACCCAGGCGATCGAAGGCATCAGCCTGTTGCCGATCGAATCCAAGCGCTATCGCGCCTCGCTTGAGCAGTACAAGAATTCCGGTTACGACGCCGCTGCGCTGCACGACCTGCACTTCTTCAAGAACTGCTCGTCGGTGGTCTCGATTGTCTCGCTGCCCAAAGACTACAAGCTGTCGTACATGGATCTGAACCGGTTGAAGACGCACCTCAACAGCCTGTTCCCCAACACCACGCTCAAGCGCTACGCGCTGGTGATCGGCGCCTCGGCCAACCTGTCGCTGACTACGTTGATCGCCAAGAGCCCGTGCCTGTCGGACGACTTCCTGACCTTGATCGTGGCGTTCATCAAGCGCTGCTTCGCGAAGAACCCGTACCGTTTCGACGAGACGCTGGATAACTCGATCCTCGACTTCATCATCAATGAAGAATTCGACGAAGACCGCATCGACGAACTGCTCAACGAGTTCGAGAACCCGGCGAAGATCCTCGACACCAACTGGTACGCGATCAAACCGATGTACGAGAAGAAGTATCGCGAGCTGATCAACGATAAAGAGAAGTTTGTCTCGATCAACGACATTCGTCTGTCGCGTGATTGCGTGAAGAAGTCGATCAAGTACCTGCGCGAGATCTACCGTCACCGGATTGGCAAGACCAAGGTTATTTCGCTGAATAACCATACCGGGAAGTCGTTTACGGTCTGATCCGAGACCGAGTCGCCCCATTCGCGAGCAAGCTCGCTCCCACAGTTGACCGTATTTCTATAGATGGAACTCGGTAAAATGTGGGAGCGAGCTTGCTCGCGAAGGGGCCATCAATTTCACTGCAAAAATCCAGTCCTCTAACATCCAGAAACAATTAAGCAGCCGTTAGGCTGCTTACTAAACTGTGCCCGTTACGTTTACGTCACCGTTATGCCACCCCCGCCTGTGGCGAATCTCTACGGCAACGTGCCATCACGCTACTCGGCTACACACTTTCGTTGGCCGATGTCGCGCACCAATAAGGTGCGACCAGTTATTCGCCCGCCCTTTCCTGGATCAAAATCCACGGACTGACCACCACCGCCCACAGCGCAGGGTCACGCTCGAAAAGGTCCAGCGCCCGCGATTCAGACAGCTTGGCGACCCTGTCTTCGGCCAGCCAGGCAGCGACTTTCTCGCCTTCATCCGAGGCCACGGCTTCGGCGGCGGCGATCAGATCCAGGCTCGGGTCGACCCACAATAGGGCACCCTTGGCGAAGAACGGCTCCAGCTCTTTCCAGGTAATAGATGCGGTTTCACCAAGCAGCTTGGCATAGAGGGTGCTAGGTTCTTGATTCATGGGAACTGTCCGGAAAAGAAATCGACGCGAATAATAACGTCGGTGGTCCGCCAGAAAAACCCGGTTGCAAAAAGCTGTACCGAACGAAAAGAGCAGGAACGCCAAGGAATGCTGTTGATTGGGATATATGCCCACGAACGCCCCGCCGCAATTCTGTCTTTTTCATTCAAAAATGCGACACCCTCAAGTTTTGTCCCTCGGCGCCCGCTTCCCAGGCCAACAACCGGCGCTCTACACTGTACCGGTACAGTTGCCGAGGGCATTTCCGCAGGGTATCGCAAAGATATCTGACCCGGTTCTGCTGCTACGGCGCCAGAACTCAAAAAAAAATTACAACAGTAAGAGTGGAGCACTATGACTAAGGCTACTAAGCAGATTTCCAAACTGTTTGCCGCTATGGTTCTGGCCGGGGTTGCCAGCCATTCGTTCGCAGCTGACACCATCAAAATCGGTATCGCCGGTCCTAAAACCGGTCCAGTAGCCCAATACGGCGACATGCAGTTCAGTGGCGCGAAAATGGCCATCGAACAGATCAACGCCAAGGGCGGCGTCGACGGCAAGCAACTTCAAGCCGTTGAATACGACGATGCCTGCGATCCAAAACAAGCGGTAGCGGTGGCGAACAAGGTCGTCAACGACGGCGTCAAGTTCGTGGTCGGTCACCTGTGCTCCAGCTCCACTCAACCGGCTTCGGATATCTACGAAGACGAAGGCGTGATCATGATCACCCCGGCTGCCACCAGCCCGGACATCACCGCCCGTGGTTACAAAATGATCTTCCGTACTATCGGTCTGGACAGCGCCCAGGGCCCTGCCGCCGGTAACTACATCGCCGACCACGTCAAACCGAAAATCGTCGGCGTGCTGCACGACAAGCAGCAATACGGTGAAGGCATTGCCACTGCCGTCAAATCGACTCTTGAGAAGAAAGGCACCAAAGTTGCCGTGTTCGAAGGCGTCAACGCCGGCGACAAGGACTTCTCGGCAATCATTGCCAAACTCAAGCAAGCCAACGTCGACTTCGTTTACTACGGCGGCTACCACCCAGAGCTGGGTCTGATCCTGCGCCAAGCCCAGGAAAAAGGCCTGAAAGCCAAGTTCATGGGTCCGGAAGGCGTGGGTAACGACTCGATCACCCAGATCGCCAAAGACGCTGCCGAAGGCCTGCTGGTAACCCTGCCGAAATCCTTCGACCAGGACCCTGCCAACATCGCCCTGGCTGATGCATTCAAAGCGAAGAAAGAAGACCCAAGCGGCCCGTTCGTGTTCCCGTCCTACTCGGCCGTGACCCTGATTGCCGAAGGCATCAAGGCTGCCAAGTCCGAAGACCCGACCAAAGTGGCTGAAGCCATTCACGCCGGTACCTTCAAGACCCCGACTGGCGACCTGAGCTACGACGCCAAGGGCGACTTGAAAGACTTCAAATTCGTCGTCTACGAGTGGCACAACGGCAAGCCGAAAACTGAAGCTTCGCCTCAGTAAGGCACAGCCGAACTGACTGCCAATAAAGCCCACGGCGAGGTGTACATGATTGGCTCTTACGTGGCGTTCATCGCCATCGCCGGGCTGACAATGATGGGACTCGACAGTGTCCCGCTGTTGATGACGGCGGCCTTCATTGCCAGCATCGTCGTGACCAGTTCCTACGGTTACAGCATCGAACGGATCGCCTACCGCCCTCTGCGCGGCAGCAACCGTCTGATCCCGCTGATTTCCGCCATCGGTATGTCGATCTTCCTGCAGAACACGGTTCTGCTGGCGCAAGACTCCAAGGACAAAGCGATCCCCAACCTGATTCCGGGCAACATTGTTTTCGGGCCAGGTGGCGCACAAGAAGTGCTGATTTCCTACATGCAGATCGTGGTGTTCGTGGTCACGTTGATCGCCATGCTCGGCCTGACATTGTTCATCTCACGCTCTCGTCTGGGCCGCGCCTGCCGCGCCTGTGCCGAAGACATCAAGATGGCCAACCTGCTCGGCATCAACACCAACAACATCATCGCCCTGACCTTCGTCATTGGTGCTGCGCTGGCGGCCGTCGCGGCTGTACTGCTGAGCATGCAATACGGGGTGATCAACCCGAACGCCGGTTTCCTCGTCGGCCTCAAAGCCTTCACCGCCGCAGTACTGGGCGGCATCGGCAGCATCCCCGGCGCCATGCTCGGCGGCTTGGTGCTTGGGGTGGCGGAAGCGTTCGGTGCCGATATCTTCGGCGACCAGTACAAGGACGTCGTGGCTTTCGGCTTGTTGGTTCTGGTGCTGTTGTTCCGTCCGACCGGCATTCTGGGCCGTCCGGAGGTTGAGAAAGTATGACTAGGAATCTAAAACAGGCACTGTTCAGTGCCTTGCTGGTGTGGGCCGTGGCCTACCCGGTACTCGGTCTGAAACTGACCATCGTCGGCATCAACCTGGAAGTGCACAACACCAGCACGGCCGTTCTGGCGACCATCGCCATCTGCTCGGTGCTGATGTTCCTGCGCGTGCTGTTCAACCAGCAGATCAGCAAGGCCTGGCGATCGTCGCCGGGCATGCCACTGATCCCGGCCAAGGCCAGCAACTTCCTGACCCTGCCGACCACTCAGCGCTATTTCATCATTGCGCTGATCCTGCTTGCGCTGGTGTGGCCGTTCTTCGGCTCCCGTGGTGCGGTGGATATCGCCACGCTGATCCTGATCTACGTGATGCTCGGCCTGGGCCTGAACATCGTCGTCGGTCTGGCCGGTCTGCTCGACCTCGGTTACGTCGGTTTCTACGCCGTCGGCGCCTACAGCTACGCGCTGTTGTCGCACTACTACGGCCTGAGCTTCTGGATCTGCCTGCCGATTGCCGGCCTGATGGCGGCGACGTTCGGCTTCTTGCTGGGCTTCCCGGTCTTGCGTTTGCGCGGTGACTATCTGGCGATCGTGACCCTCGGTTTCGGCGAGATCATTCGTCTGTTCTTGCGTAATCTCACCGACATCACCGGTGGTCCGAACGGCATCAGCAACATCGAGAAGCCGACGTTCTTCGGTTTGACCTTCGAACGCAAAGCCGCAGAAGGCATGCAAACCTTCCACGAGTATTTCGGCCTGCAATACAACTCGATCAACAAGGTGATCTTCCTTTACCTCGTTGCCCTGTTGCTGGCGCTGGCGGCACTGTTCGTCATCAACCGTTTGCTGCGCATGCCGATCGGCCGTGCGTGGGAAGCGCTGCGTGAAGACGAAATCGCTTGCCGCGCGCTAGGTCTCAACCCAACCGTGATCAAGCTTTCCGCGTTCACCCTCGGCGCTGCATTCGCCGGTTTTGCCGGCAGCTTCTTCGCAGCTCGCCAAGGCTTGGTCACGCCGGAGTCGTTCACCTTCATCGAGTCGGCGATCATTCTCGCCATCGTCGTGTTGGGTGGCATGGGCTCGCAACTGGGCGTGATTCTCGCGGCCGTGGTGATGATCCTGTTGCCGGAAATGATGCGTGAGTTCAGCGAGTACCGCATGTTGATGTTCGGTGCCCTGATGGTGTTGATGATGATCTGGCGTCCACAAGGTCTGCTGCCGATGCAACGCCCACACATGGAGTTGCGAAAATGAGCCGCGAGATCCTTAAAGTTGAAAACCTGAGCATGCGCTTCGGCGGCTTGCTGGCGGTCAACGGCGTGGCCCTGACCGTGAAGGAAAAACAGGTGGTTGCACTGATCGGGCCGAACGGCGCGGGCAAGACCACCGTGTTCAACTGCCTGACCGGGTTCTATCAGCCAAGCGGCGGCAGCATCCTGCTCGACGGTGAGCCGATCCAGGGCCTGCCAGGCCACAAGATCGCCCTCAAAGGCGTGGTGCGTACCTTCCAGAACGTGCGGCTGTTCAAGGACATGACGGCGGTCGAGAACCTGTTGATCGCCCAGCACCGTCACCTGAACACCAACTTCCTGTCCGGCCTGTTCAAGACCCCGGCGTTCCGCAAAAGCGAGCGCGAGGCGATGGAATTTGCCGAGTACTGGCTGGATAAGGTCAACCTCAAAGAGTTCGCCAACCGTACCGCCGGCACCTTGGCCTACGGTCAGCAACGTCGTCTGGAAATCGCCCGCTGCATGATGACCCGTCCGCGGATCCTCATGCTCGACGAACCGGCCGCCGGCCTGAACCCGAAGGAAACCGAAGACCTCAAAGCACTGATCAGCATGCTGCGTGAAGAGCACAACGTCACCGTGCTGCTGATCGAGCACGACATGAAACTGGTCATGAGCATTTCCGACCACATCGTTGTGATCAACCAGGGCACGCCTCTGGCCGACGGTACGCCGGAACAGATCCGCGACAATCCTGAAGTGATCAAAGCCTACCTGGGGGAAGCGTAAATGCTGCATTTCGAAAAAGT
>NZ_JBIWAL010000012.1:120853-131945 GCF_044760045.1 Pseudomonas sp. NPDC098747
TGCCCTGCACAGCTTCACCGCCGTAGTCCCTAAGGTACAGATCGCGAGCCTTATACTCGACAACGGTGCCGGCAAGTCCACGCTGCTGATGACGCTGTGCGGTTCGCCGCAAGCGCACAGCGGCAGCATCCGCTACATGGGTGAGGAACTGGTCGGCCAGGACTCGTCGCAGATCATGCGCAAAAGCATTGCCGTGGTGCCGGAAGGTCGTCGGGTGTTTGCCCGTCTGACCGTTGAAGAAAACCTCGCCATGGGCGGATTCTTCACCGACAAGGGCGACTATCAGGAACAGATGGACAAGGTTCTCGGACTTTTCCCACGCCTGAAAGAACGCTTTGCCCAACGCGGCGGCACCATGTCCGGCGGCGAACAGCAAATGCTCGCCATCGGCCGTGCGCTGATGAGCAAGCCGAAACTGTTGCTGCTCGACGAGCCGTCGCTGGGTCTGGCACCGATCATCATCCAGCAGATTTTCGACATCATCGAACAGCTGCGCAAGGACGGTGTGACGGTGTTCCTGGTCGAGCAGAACGCCAACCAGGCGCTGAAAATCGCCGACCGTGCGTACGTTCTGGAGAACGGCCGCGTGGTGATGCAAGGCACCGGTGAGGCTCTGCTGACCGACCCGAAAGTGCGCGAGGCGTACCTCGGCGGATGATGAGTTTCGCCAAACAAAAAAACGGCCTTCGGGCCGTTTTTTCATGCCCGCCCAAAACTTCGAATCCCCTGTTGGGTGGGTGGGGGCTATTTTCCGAGTCTACGGATTGAGCTAAATCCAGAAAGAATGGGGCCTTCAGGACGAATTGGAGGTCTCATAGAATGTTCAAACGGCCTGAAAAATGGGTAATTCGTGGGTAAAAATTAGATAAGAAATGGATAAAAGCGGGATAAGAAAAAGACATTTTTTTACCCGGTTTTGGGTCATTTTCCCCCGGTGTCCCCCCGGTGTCAGGATAGTTGGCGTGTCAGTGTTTTTTTTTTAAAATATCGGGGGCGGAAAGAGATCGGGCTTGGCCTACTATTCACCGAAACGTAAAGCCGCACTACTCAAGATGCTGCTCCCCCCCCACTCAGCCTTTCGATGGGCGAAGTTTCTCGGCGCGAGGGTGTCAGCAAAGCTACATTAATGGGCTGGCGCAAGCTCGTCAGTCCAGAAGGAAGCGCGGTGCCAGACGACATACCGCTAGCCGAAAGTTGGTCTGCCGAAGTTCGATTCGCCGTCGTCATTGAGACGGCCTGTTTCTCAGAAATCCAGCTGAACGAATATTGCCGTCGTAAAGGCCTCTACCCGGAGCATGTCAGCGCTTGGCGCCAAGCATGCATCACCGGTCAACAAGCGGAGCATGTGTTGAGCAAGGAAGATCATGAACAAACGCGCAGAGACAAAGCGCGCATCCTGGAACTTGAGCGCGAACTACGTCGTAAAGATAAGGCGCTGGCTGAAACTGTCGCGTTATTGGTGCTGAGAAAAAAGCTCAATGCCTACTGGGGGAACGACAGCGAGGACAATTGACCTCGCTGCCAGAACGGCACGCACTCGTTAAGGCAGCAATGGTGGCGATCAACGCCGGCGCTCGAAAAGCTAAAGCCTGCAGTGAGGTTGGCATTTCCTTGAGAACCTTTCATCGCTGGAATCAGATGCCGACACTACTGGCGGATGCCCGCACGACTGTTGTCAAACCAGCCCCTCCCAACGCGCTCAGCGAAAGCGAGCGGCAGGCCATTTTGACGCTGTGCAACAGCCCGGCTTACGCGCGTCTGCCTCCCAGCCAAATCGTCCCGCGACTGGCCGACCAAGGACAATATCTCGCGTCCGAGGCCACGTTTTATCGCGTGCTAAGAGCTGCGGGCCAACAGCACCACCGAGGCCGTAGTCAGCGCCCAGGGCGATATGCCGCGCCGACGACTTACGCAGCGAGGCCCAAATCAGGTGTGGTCGTGGGACATTACCTATTGCCCCTCGTCAGTACGCGGCAAGTTCTACTACCTGTATTTGATCGAAGACATCTACAGCCGCAAGGCCGTGGGCTGGGAAGTGTACGAACATGAAAGCGGCGAAAAAGCCGCCGCTTTATTGCAGCGTAGCGTTATCGGTGAGCAATGTTTACGGGAACCGTTGGTGCTGCATTCGGACAACGGTGCCCCCATGAAGTCGGTGACGATGCTGACCAAGATGCACGAGTTGGGCATCACGCCGTCACGTGGCCGACCACGTGTGAGCAACGATAACCCGTACTCGGAGTCGTTGTTCCTGACGCTGAAGTATTGCCCACAATGACCGCAGAAGGACTTTGCCAGCTTGGAAGCTGCCAGGGCTTGGGTGAGTGTAAAAGTGACGGAGTGAACTACTTTGACAAACACCGTGACTGAATTTCAGCACATCTGACGACTTGTTCGGATTCTACTAACGGTTTTTTATCTGTCCTCGAATAACGCTTCTACTGCTGAGCGCATATCACAACACTGGCCGGCGTTCTCACCTCTGTTTCAATCCCCCATCTGTACTTGCAATAGTCTATGGTATCCTGTCGCTGCTAATTATCCAATCTGTGTACCTAGCGATAACTTCCTTCATTTGCATGAATGTTAAAAAGCGTTATTTTAAGCGTAGTGTTTTTTACAAAAAAATGATATTTGTTTCAGTATGATTGGATTTGTTGTAATGGCCAGTATTTAGAATCACCAGCAAGAACAGCGCACCCGCTAATACGAAGTAGTTCATTCTTCGATGGCCCGGGGGAGGCGACAGCAGCTGCATTTGGGCATGAATATTCATCACCAGTTCCATATCGATATTCCCAGGACAAATCTTTTGCTCGTTGTCCTGACTGCTTTAATCACCCACGTAGCTCGGTATATTCGACGCGCCATTTTTGAAGCCTCGACAGCGCATGGAGTTGGTACGAAAATCAAGTAAAAAACTTACTCCATCCCACTTCCAATACGAAGTTTTCACGCAGTCGCCCAGTGCGTTCTGTTTCTGCCAAGAACCGATCTCGGCGCGGTTTCGGTCAAACCGAGTTCCTACGTCGGTAACCAGCTTCGATAGATAAGGGGGGCGATCCTCCGTCACCCAGAAACCCATCTTCGTGGTGAAGCTGTTATTTGAACATTGCGTGCTAACCAGTAGGCGATGTTCGTTGAGCCGCTCAATTTTCAGAGGCTGAATATTTTCGCTATTTTTTAGATCAGGGCAGCGATGCCGATGATCTAAGGCTTTGCTTAACGCTTCACGTACAGCAGAAACGCTCGCAAGAAACTCATCACCAGCGCGGGTATCTACGAGCTGCTTCTTATCGATAAAATGCTGAGATCGTGGTCGTGGTCGTGGCACCCAGTCTTCATTTTCGTCACCCTTCATAATCGCAGCTCCAGGGGTTTGGATGCGCTCTTGGAGTTCGTCCATTTTTATCAGTATTGCGGTGGCCCCGGCGTCTGACAGTTTCCAGGAACGATTCTGAGCATCAACGAACTGAATGTGAGTATTCCCCGCTAATGCAGTTATGAGGCCCTGGATGTGATAATCGTCGAGTATGAACCTATACTCCCCAAAAGGCCCCCCTTCGCTCCTGACTTCACCTATGACTTCATCGTCAATGAGCAAAGTTACGGGCAGTGAAGGCGGCTTCCCACTCAGTTCAGCAAAATCCAACGAGCCTTCAAATAATACATATGGGCCTGCCTCGCGCGTAAAGGACACACTTACGCCGTCTTTTCCGTCCCCGGGCGAATAGCCCCTAGCCTGACATTGACCCGTCCTATTACATATCAGGTCCCAATCTTTATAGGAAAATTCTACGCCTGCATCCGGAATTTGTGCTTGAGAAAGTGCGCTGATGCATAGCATTGGCAAGAGCAAAAAATTAAATTTCATTAACATCCTTTAACAGGAGAGCTGAAGGCAATCCCGCACGTGAATAGGGTAATATTGCTTCCTTGAAACCAAGAGCTTAACGAAAATTTTAAAGTGCGTCGAGCGATGGTTGTGGCTTTAAAAGTGATTGGGGAACAATGGAATAGTAAATTTTCTTAAGTTAACTCTGAAGAATTTATGCCCCCCTTTTTTGAAATACTGATTTACGGGTGAAGTGGTCGGTATACTTAAATCTATCCGGCGTCTGTTTTGGGGCATATCCCATGCGCCATGATGGGAGTCGCGCTTTGCGATCCTTAAAAAATTTTCGGCTTCAAAAGCCAATGTTCAGAGCTGGTTCTTCGCTTGACCGGTGGGCCGTCCACATCATCAATTTTCGGCTATCGCAAAACCCGAACGCTCGGTGGTCTAGCCACAATCAAAATCTGAGCCCTCTGTTAAAGTGGTGAACAGTTGAACTACTTTCCGACTCCCGGCCCCGCGTGGAAGCGCTGGTAGATTAAGTTACAGCTTTCAAAAGCCAGCTCTATCCGTCCCTGACCATCATGCGTGGCATGGGAAACTTCGTATGAAGGTCGGTGTTTAAATCCCTGTTCTGCGGGCCTGTACTCTTCCTCTGCGTGGTCTGTGAACGTCAAACAGCTCCTTGGGAATTATCAATTTGCTGAGTACTTGCGCCGTTTTTTATTATTGCGGCACTTGGCCAGAAAAGAACACAGCGGGCACACAACTCCCTTGTGTAATCGAGTGAGGAATCGCAGCCCAGGTGTGCGAATGGGCCAGTTGCTGCATACCTTCAAGCGTTTAAGAGGTGGTTCAATCATGCGAAGGTGATAGCGGTGGTCAAGATGATATGGGCTCGTCCTGCTTGCGCCTTTTAGGGGGCACCATACTGGAAAAAGCTTCCATGCTCAGTGCACATGTTGGGCGCGACGACGAGATGCCAAATGTCGTCAACGCCCTTCAAGTGAACCTGCAAATCATCCTGAAAAACTGAACGTTCGGACGGTTCGAGGCGAAGCTTGTATCAAATTTTTTTGCGTTGGCCGCCGCCGATTCGCTCTACGTTATTGAATCCCAGAGTGCTTGACGCTGCCGCTAAGTGACCGAATCGATATCAAATTCATATGGGGCGCCAATGACGTGGCCACCGACTATCGAGGCGATCATTTGCTCATCATCCACGACCTCTGGTGGAATCATCGCCAACTGCTCCATCGTGTTGTTTTCGGCATGCGTTTCCCAGCGAGACCAGGCTTCCAGCAACTCAGGTGTACCGGCGAAATCACCAAAAACTTCTTCATCACTGACGGTTTGATAACGTAAGCCTTCCAATCGTGTGAGGTCGGTTTTCAACCGACCAATTTCCTGCTGCCGCGCCTGACGTTCAGCTTGAGCTGAATGCGATTGGACGCGCTTGTCGGGACTCGCGGCCTGATTGTTTTCCACGTCTTGCAACTGCTTCTGGATGCGGCCCAACGCACCATGAACCCAGTCATATTCGCGAGAAGTGATCTTAAAGCCCTTGGTCCGATGGGCTTCATTCCAGCGGCGCAAGCTGGCCCAGCAACACGGAATGTAACTTCCAACCATGCTGTGATTCCCTGCATTGCCTACCTGCGTTAGGAAGTGATCACGAACCGGCATGTCTTTGATGAGCTTTTGGGCTTCGGTACAAATCGCATGTTGCGCAACGGTGTCGCAGCCTGGCTCCCATAGAATGGAAGATCGATGCTTGTCGGCAAAGACCACCGGCATGAAATGACGGAGTTTGCCGTGATGCTCATAATCCGGACCTTTGAAATTTTTCAATCCAACACCAAACAACCCCATGCCGGTAGGAACATCGACGAAGGTCATAACGGCGCCCGCTACGAGGGTAGGTGTCGAGGTGTCCATCCACGGTGCCGGCACACTGGGTACTGGATCATTGTGATTGACCGTACGGTGATGAGTCAGGGCGGAAGCACCTTTAACGAACTCGGCGTCGCCGGCACGAGGAGCGCCATAGGTATAAAGAATAATGTCATATTGTCTGGGGTTGCGCCGCAGCCATTCCGACACAATTAGAGCAACTGCTCCACCCAGACTATGGCCGGTAATTACCAGTTTTTGCCCGCTGTAGAATTTCTCCAAGTATCTTACAGCAAAGTCATAGGCGGCCTTGGCCGAGCCATAAAAGCCGTTATGCACGTGGCCATCCCCTTCGTCAAAGGGCACCTGTTCAGCATTCGCGTCACGAACGATATCCCCCCACCCGGCAGTACCGCGAACCGAGATCAGAACCAGTTCATCATGATGGGTGATGAATACTTGCGTGTCCGTACTTCCCTTACCCCCGACATGGTCGAGAAAGTGGATATTGGCCGGGTTCTCCTGTTTATCCTCGAGACTGGGGTCATTGACCTCGGGGTACAGCACAGGGTCAAAAGGCGCAATTTCCAGTCGCCTGGAGTAAGGCACTTCTTCGTAAAGAGGGTAATAGGCCTTGGTCTGCGTGGCATCGACCTGCCACAGCTCGTCAAATGCGGCTAAAGACGCGCCAAACCAGTTCCCCACACTGGGTTGATGTGGAAATGTAACGTGTTGTGCTTCCACCGGTTGTTTGTTTGGATCTTGACCAAACACTGCGTAACTCAGGGTGGCCATCAGCGCCAGTTGGTACTGGTTGAGCGCACAAAATGCATTGTCGGTTGAGATCATTGGCCGCAGAGCGCGTAAGGGACGGACTTCCAATACGTGGTGCTTGTTCGGCATCAGGCCAATACCAAACGGCTTGGGTGCTTTCTTCCTGCTCCCTGGAGTCGCCGGGTTAGGGGCGGGCCGTTGCGGCATTAGCTCCAGTACCGTGGCGTTGGCCTCAAAGTCGCTGCGGACCATCGGTGGCAAGTGAGCTGAATGTTCCACAAATTGAGAAACTTCTACTTGGTAGTAGATATCGGCATTCGCTTGGGCTGGGTTGGCTTTAGTGCGTGTACCGGATTTTAGGGCAAAGCGGGTCTTTTCCGCGCGCACCTGCAACTCGGTTATGGGCAGCGGATAGTGAGGTCGTTCCCGTAAAAACGTATAGGTTTTCTCGTGCCCCTCATACGGCTGATTCAGCTTGAGCACCACCGGCCCACAATACTGATCGTCTCGCTTGGCATAGCCATTGGCATCCAGCGTGCCGGTGTAGACAATGTGGTCATAATCTGTGAACTCATAACTCAATCCGGCATAGGGTGTGCCGTCACCGAACTCATCGACCAATTGAAAGCTGACCCAGTGGCCTTTCAACGGGCAGGTGTGGATATCGCCGCGCAGGCTCGCTTTGTCCTGTTCGGACAGCGGTGGGAGACTCATGGGGTTTGTTCCTTGTTTTCGGTGCAACCGGGGTAGATGGTGCAGACGCGACCATCGACCATTTTGAAGGTGCTGAAGTCGGTGTGATTGCCGTAACAAAAGGCGTATTGGTCTTCGAAGTTGTCACCCATGCAGCGTTTCCAGCCGCCGGGCACCTTGACCCAAGTATCTCCAATCGCTGGTTTTTCCTCCTCCGCCAACTTGATGCTCAGCTTCACGGTTTTCCCCGGCAACTGATCCAGGGTGTAGGCCGCAAACGGATGGCCACGGGTGACAGTGCCTTGGGCATCGGTTTTTTTGCAGGTGAGAAGTTTGGTTAAAATCCGCGGTTTGCCCATTGTGCGAAACGACCATTGGCATTGACCGGACAACTTGCTTTCTCCAGCGGCATCAAAGGTGCCCTTGGTGGCTTCCAGTAACTCATCGCGCACCGCGATGGTGGCGTAGTCACCGCTAGAATCACCCCGGGCCTTGCCATAGGCCGCCTTGACATCCAACGCTACGTTATGCAACGCCAGCGCACAGCCGCTGGCCGTTCGGTACAGAGGAATGTCATGCGTGGGCTGATACACGTAATCGGAACGCCAAAACTGATTGAAGGCCAGCGTGGTGTCTCTCTTGCCTGGCGTGCAGGTTTGCCCTTTGACCGGTACGTAGGTGGCGATGGCGGTGTAGGTAAAATCCGGGGGTAAATCAGCGGTCAGGGTGAAGCTGTCGGCCTGACCGAGGACGGAACAACCCGTGGTTAGCCACACACCACAGCCCAAGCCGAGACTGTAAATAAAGCGTTTCATACCGGCACATGTCCTTGCCAAAAATGGACTTCCTGTTCCACTCGCTCAAAATGAGCGCTTGGGGTTTCGTTCGGTCGCGGCGACCATGATTGGGGCGGGGTATACCCTGGAGCGTGCAGGCTCTGCGTCAGCAAAAAGTGCATTTGGTCAACTTCCAACCACCCCCAGGTGCGCGCCAGTACCAGTTGCTCTGTCAACCAAGTATCGAGGTGATGGTCTTCGGCGAGAGCGAGGACGCTGTCGGGGTGTTCGCGCATCAGGTAGCGACGTACGTTGTCGAACTGCACACCCGCAGTAATCGCTTCGGGGACGGGGGGGTGATGCCACGCCGGATCCAGCGGAAGTGGATAGCTACCGGGAGCAGGGTTGTCGGTGACCATCCACTGCTCGGCATGCCAGTAACACACGCTGGTCAAGGCGCCGAGATAGGCCGGACGCTCCTCGACGGACAGGTGGGCCAAGGCGCGCCCCAGCACGCGGTTATCGTGAAAACGATACACCGCCTGATTCGGCGGTTGCCGCATCACCAAGCGGGCGCGCCAATGCGCCGCCACCGCCTCCAGATCTGCGCTCGCGCTGCTGGCGAGCCAGCCCCAGTGACGTTCGGGAGCATCCAGCAACGCCTGAAGACTCATTGACTGGGCCGTACCCAACTGAAACAGGTAAGGCCCTACGCTGGCCAAAGATTCGGCAGCCGTGCCACTGTACAGGCTGCGATAGCGCTTAGCGCCCAGCTCGTTGACCAACTCGGCTCGTTCGTCCAACTGGCCATACGAATCCAGCACCAGGTACAGCGTGCGTCCCAGTTGTGCTTGGGCCTGTAGCCATTGTTGAGGGATGGTCATGGTTTATTCTCCAATGCTGCAAAGGCCAAGGCGGCAAGCTTCGCAAATCGGGCAGAAGTCCGCTGCCCGCTCCTTGGCGTTAGCGACGATGGTAAACGGTACGAACGGTGCCGGAATGGCCTCTTCGATAATAGGAACGCTGCTGAAAATTCCGCCCGGATTTAGCACTATATGCTGCCCACCGCCTCTGAGGGTCAGCGTGGCACCCGCATCCAGAATTACGTTGGCGCCAGATTTGATATGCACCTGGTCGCCCGCCTCAATGACATGAATCACGCCAGTGTGGGTGTAACTGCTGCCCGTCACCGTGGTGCGGTCATCCGCCCCAAGCACCGTAGTGCGCAATCCAGTGATCTGATGTTCTTCAGTGCCGCCGATGGCGCGGTAACTGTTCCGGGTGATTTCCTCACGGCTGTCATTACCAATGGTGGCCGTGCTGTCGTTGCGGATCAGTTGTTGGAGGTCGCGCTCGGCCCGCAGGTAAATTTTTTCCTGCCCGGCCCGGTCTTCAATCATCAGCTCGTTGTACCCGCCCGTGGCCGGTGAACTCTGGCTGCGCAAAACCGTCTTGGTTTTATGCTCGGGCAGGGCGTACGCCATGGCGGTGACTGTGTTGGGCACACACCCCGTAATCAGCGGCTGGTCGGGGTCGCCTTCGTTGAAGGTCACCACGACCTCCATGCCGACACGCGGGATGGTCACCGAGCCGAAGTGCTCACCGGCCCAATTGGACGCGACCCGCACCCAACAACTGCTCTGGTCACTGTTTAATTCGGCGCGGTCCCAATGCAGCTCGATTTTCACCCTCCCGAACTCATCACACGCGATGTCTTCACCGGCCGGACCCGTCACGCGTGCGGTCTGACTGACCAGGATGGGTTTGCGCGAGGGCAGCGGCGGACGGTAGAACACATCCCAAGGAATGGCGGAAAAACTGTTGCGGTAGCCTTGGGTAAAACCGTCTTCAGGCTTGGTGTCGCTGGTGACCGACTCTTCGAGAGCCTGCGGTTGAAGGCCTGTGTGTTTAACACTCAATAGCAACCATAAATCATTGCACGCCTGGCGCGGGTGTTCAGCCAGCTTGAAAAAGTGCCCACTGCGCAGCATGGCCTGATCGCTTTTACCTTCTGCCAGTTGGTAGTCAGTGCGATGGCGCTCCAGCGCTTGCTTGGCCAGCATTTTGGCGCGATCCAGACTCGCCATTGGCCTGCCGTAGCGGTAGTCCTCCAGCGCCGGTTGGAAATCGGTGGTGACTCCGCCCTCCAGCACTAGACTGGGCCGTTTGAAATCGTAATCACGGCGCGTCGCCTTGCTGGTTCGCGTATTGAAACTTTGGCTGAAATGGTTGATCACCGGTTGATCCGCGACCGTGCCAGAACCTTGCTGATACGACACATCGCCCAGCTTGGGAAACCAGGTCTGATCGTCGGTGAATACCAGCAGGTGATCAGTGGCCGAGTGTTGGTGGTGCCAGGCAATCCCGTCCTCGGCGCACAGCCTCTGGAGATACTCGAAATCCGACTCCCCATATTGAGTGCAGTATTCACGTACGGGGCTGGTGCTGACGTTGAAGGTGTAGACATCGGCCTGAATACCGTGTCCCTTGAGGACCTGAGCGATGATTTGCGGCACCGTCAGCTTCTGAAAAATGCGTTGGTGGTAGCTAAATTGCAAGTAATGCAGCACCGGCACCAGACTCAACTGGTAGCGGGTTAAACGTCGACCCGATTCGCCCACGCTCACGTTTTCGATACGGCCGTGGATCCCTTCGCCATTCAAGCCGAACTGAAGAAAGGCGGGTTTGCTCAGCAGCGCTTCCAAGTCGATATCGGGGTCTTCACTGACCAGCTCAACCCGGATGGCGTACAACTGGCTGATCGCCTCAACGCCCTCGAAGGCCAGTACCTTAAAGTCGTTACGAACTGTGGGAATCTGCAGCGTGAAGTGCGCAGTGTTGGCCGGCAAGAACATCCTTACTCCCTACTTGCAGTACCACGATGCTCGTTGCCCTGTGAGGCATCAGTGCCCGCAAAATGTCTTCAATACCCTAGATGACATCGGCCAAGTGCAACCTGGCCGATGCTTTGACTCAATGAACAGACGCGCCCTTACAGCGGGGTACGCCAGTCGTCGGAACCCGAGGTGCCGCAGACTTCATGGGTCCAGGTGATCTTGCGGTAGGTAAACTCGACTTCCTCCAGGTGCGTAAAGTGCGAATTCTTTGGATCCTGGCAGTT